>NZ_JAKMSF010000006.1:0-138154 GCF_025772505.1 Campylobacter sp. CNRCH_2016_3089 | reverse complement strand
ATGCCCTATAGCTAAAACATCTTTAGAAAAAGTATGTAAATTATAATCACCTCCAACTACTGCCAAGAGTTTTCCATTAGCATAAACAGGAATGGCATAAGTAATTCCTATTTCTCCTGTTGTTACAGATTTATATGGATCAGTTGTTATAAATTTTCCAGCTGCTTTAGCTTCTTTATACCAACCTCTATTTTTAGTATCATAACCCTTTGATAAATCAAGTACTTGACCATCTGATTGATAATTTTTGCCACTATCTTCAAAACCAACATAAACTAGCTCAAAACCAGAAGTTTTTGCGGCTAGTTTGAGATTTTGCATAATTTGTTCTGAAGGCATATTTAAATTACTAGAAAATTGTTCTGCTAAAGATTCTATAGCTAATCTTTTAGTTGTTCCATAAAAATCATACAGAGCATTTGTATCCATCATATTGTTTATTTGCATTTCTGTTAGTAAATCAAAAGTACTATTTTTTGAATTAAAATAACTGACTAAATTAATCAGTATTACAATAGAAACTACACCTACACACATTATCCATATAAGCTTTGAAGATAAGCTCTTAGAAAATGAAAAAACCATAACAGCTCCTTAAAATTTTGTAGTAAATTTTTATACAACGATTATCATGCTATTAATACAATAAAATGACAACAAAATAATAAATATATAAAATAAAAAGTAAATTATTTATTACATGATGTCCTAGTTATAATATTTTAAAAGCATTTATCAAAAATGTATATTAATCAGTATATTTTGAGAGTATTGTAACTTTATAACACAATTTATACTAAGCTGAAAGAATAACTTTCAGCTTAAAAAATTATAATTTATTTTCGTTTTTACTTAGATAATCAGCAACACCTTTAGGGTCAGCCTTCATACCTTCATCGCCTTTATTCCAACCAGCTGGGCAAACTTCACCATGTTCATTAGTAAATAGCATAGTATCAACCATTCTAATCATTTCATCAATGTTTCTTCCAAGTGGTAAGTCATTTATAACTGCATGGCGGATTGTTCCATCAGCATCAAGCAAGAAAGAACCTCTTAAAGCAACTGCTTCTTCAAATAAAACATCAAAATTTCTAGCAATTTGTTTTGTTAAGTCAGCTACTAAAGGAAATTTAACTTGACCTATACCACCTTGATTTACAGGCATATTTTTCCAAGCAAAGTGAGAGAATTCGTTATCGCAAGATACACCAATTACTTCAATACCTCTATCTTTAAAATCTTGATATCTTTTATCAAAAGCAATAATTTCAGAAGGGCAAACAAAAGTAAAATCTTTTGGATAGAAAAATACTACTGCACCTTTTGGTCCTATATTTTTATAAAGATTAAAATCTCCAACTATTTCATTATTACCTAATACAGCAGGTGCTGTAAAATCAATAGCTTTTTTAGTTACTATCATCGTTTATCTCCTAATTAATAAATTTTATTTGTAACAAAATAATATCATTTGTAAATTTAAAAATTTATTAATTGTGTAAATTTGTATGTAAATTAATTTTATTATCAAAATTAAAAGATTTTAAGAATAAAATTAAGACAATTTTGATAATCTTATATTAAACTTTTAATATTTAAGGAGTAAAAAATGGCAGTTAAAATTACTGATATTTGTATAGCATGTGGTTCTTGTATAGATGAATGCCCAGTAAGTGCAATCGTAGATGATGCAAATAACCCTGAGGGCGAAGATAGATATTATGTTTATGCTGATAAATGTGTTGAATGTGTAGGACATAATGATCAGCCAGCATGTGCAAGTGCATGTCCAACTGATGGCTGTATTGTATGGAGCGATGTAGTTAGTGGTCAACCAAGTCGTGATAATATCGGAAGCGATTTAAGAGATGGCTCAACTCCAGTATTTGCTTAATTAATACCCAATACAAGCATCTTTCTAGTATTTAAGATGCTTGTAGCTTCTTCATTTTATAACTCAAAATTACAATTTTTATATAATTTTAAAGCATTTTTTGATATAATTAGCTCTTTTATAAATATAAAACTTATTCTAAATTAAGGGGACGATTTTGGAAAAAACACTTTCTATTATTAAACCTGATGCAGTAAAAAAAGGCGTTATTGGTCAAATTTTAACACGCTTTGAAAGCAATGGTCTAAGAATAGCGGCTACAAAAAAAATACAGCTTTCAGAAAAAGAAGCACAAGAATTTTATGCTGTACACAAAGATAGACCATTTTTTAAAGACTTAGTTGAATTTATGATCAGTGGTCCAGTTGTGGTTTCTGTTTTAGAAGGCGAAAATGCTGTGTTAAAAAACAGAGAATTAATGGGTGCTACAAATCCAAAAGAAGCGGCTCCTGGTACTATCAGAGCAGATTTTGCAGATAGTATTGATGCAAACGCGGTTCATGGAAGCGATAGCTTGGAAAATGCAAAAATTGAAATAGAATTTTTCTTTTCAAAAACTGAAATTTTATAATGAAAATTGCCTTTGCAAAACTTAGCTCTGTAGCTTATCCTTTTAAACTAGATCTTGATAATATAGTTTTTGAAGGAACTATTACAAAAGTTAATCCAAAATTAGCTAAAATAACAGCTAATTTTAAAGGATTTACTTATAGAAATTGCGATCGATGTGGTGATGAAATGGAACTTGAAATCGATCAAAATATAGAGCTTTTTGCAAGCGATGGAATTTTTAAAGATGAAAATAATACTTTAAGTGATACTATGGAGTTTTTTGACTCTCATATTGACTTAATAGAGCTTGCTACAAGTGAATTACAATCTTACTTAAGTGATTATTTTTATTGTAATAAATGTTTAAATTAATAAAGGAGTAAAAAATGGCAGTACCTAAGAGAAGAGTGAGCAAAACTCGCGCAGCAAAACGCAGAACTCATTACAAAGTTACCCTACCTATGCCTATTAAGGATAAAGATGGTAGCTACAAAATGCCTCATCGTGTAAATCCTGTAACTAAGGAATATTAAGAACAATGACGAGCATTGCTATTGATGCAATGGGTGGTGATTTTGGGGAAAAGCCTATTATAGAAGGTGTAATTCAAGCTCTAAAAGAGCGAAAATTTAAAGCCATCTTAGTAGGAGATCCTCAAAAGCTTAAAACCTTAATCCCTCAAGAATTAAACTCATATATAGAATATGAAGAGGCTTTTGATGTATTTGCTATGGAAGAAAATTCTACAGATGCATTAAAACGAAAAGATAGTACAATCTACAAAGCCATAGATTTAGTAAGAAATCAAAAAGCAAAAGCTGTTGTGTCAGCTGGACATAGTGGAGCTACTATGAGTTTGGCTACTTTAAGACTTGGAAGATTAGCCAATATCGCTAGACCTGCAATAGCCACTTTAATGCCAAATATCCATTCAAGAACATTAGTGCTAGATGTTGGTGCAAATGTTGATTGCAAAAGTGAACATTTGTTTCAATTTGCCATTATGGGTGAAGCCTATGCTAAAGAAATTTTAAAAATTGCTAAGCCTAGAGTTGCTTTGCTTTCAAATGGTGAAGAAGAATGCAAAGGAAATGAGCTTACTAAAGAAACCCATCAACTTTTAAAGCAACTTCCAAATTTTGTCGGAAATGCTGAGGGAAGAGATATATTTAATGGCACGATAGATGTATTAGTATGCGATGGTTTTAATGGAAATATCTTACTTAAAACCGGCGAAGGCGTAGCAAGTGTTATTACAAAACTTTTAAAACAAGAAATTCAAAAATCTTTTTTATCAAAACTTGGCTATCTTTTAGCAAAACCTGCTTTTAATGAATTAAAAACCCACATTGATTATGAAGAATATGGCGGGGCCCCACTTCTAGGTGTGAAAGAATGTGTCATTATAAGTCATGGTAAAAGCGGTCCAAAAGCTATTAAAAATGCTATTTTTCAAGCATTAAATTTTACACAATCAAATATAAATCAAACTATAGAAAAAGAACTTGCCAATTATGAAATCAACTAAAGCTTCATTAAAAAGTATAGCTTCTTACATTCCCGAAAAAATACTTAACAATAAAGAATTAGAATCTATGGTGCAAACTAGTGATGAGTGGATATTAAGAAGAACAGGAATAGAGCAAAGACGCATAGCAAATGATGATGAAAACACGAGCGATCTTGGTACTAAAGCAGCTATCAAAGCTATACAAAGAGCGAATTTAAAACCTCAAGACATAGATGCTATTATTGTTGCTACTTTAAGTCCTGATTGCTTTACTATGCCATCAACTGCATGTAAAATTGCTCATAATCTTGGATTAAAAGACATCACTGCTTTTGACATTTCTGCAGCATGTTCAGGGTTTATTTATCTTTTAGAACTTGCTAAATCTATGGTTGAAAGCAAAACAAAGAAAAATGTTTTAATTATTGGAGCTGAAAAAATTAGCTCTATTATAGACTATACAGATAGAAGTATTTGTGTTTTATTTGGCGATGGAGCTGGTGCTGGAATTGTATCTTTAGATGATAATTATCCGATTATAGATACCCATACAGCAAGTGATGGGGAGTTTGGAGATTTATTAATAACTCAAAGATCTCAAAAAAGTAGCATTTGCTCTCCTCTTTCTATGCAAATGAAAGGAAACGAAGTATTTAAAATTGCAGTAAATACTCTAAGTAATGATGTTATTGATATTCTTGCAAAAAATAATATAAAAAGTGAAGAAATTGATCTTTTTATACCTCATCAGGCTAATTTAAGAATTATTAAAGCCGTGCAAGAAAAATTAAATTTTGCAGATGAACAATGCGTGGTTACAGTGCAAAAATACGGCAATACTTCAGCAGCCTCAATACCTATGGCAATGAATGATGCTTATGAACAAGGTCGTTTAAAACAAGGCTCACTAATATTGCTTGATGCTTTTGGTGGTGGATTTACTTGGGGTTCAGCATTGCTTCGTTTTGGCGGAGAAAATAACAAATAAGTTTATAAAGCTTATTTGTTATTAAAAGTTTCTATTTGATCTAATACTGACTTTCTAACTTGATTGTCTGAAGAATCTACACGAATATAAAACTCTACCCTATTATTTATTTCATCTTCTTTATTTGCACTTAAAGGATAATTATCACCAAAACTTACAACTATAAGTTGAGTTGGATCGATTCCTTTAGCTATTAAATAATCAGCTACAACTTGAGATCTTTTACTAGCTAAATCAAAATTTCTCTTAGGATCCCGATCGCTTGCATCAGTATAACCTCTAAGTTCTATTTGAGCTTGTTTTGGCATTTTCTTAAGCACTTCACTAATACGCTTTAAAAAATCTTGTACATCAGCAGAATCAATCTGAATACTACCTCTAGCAAATTCAACTCTAGCTGGTAAATTTAAAACTATATTATTTTCTCTTTGATCTAATGCTGCTTTTAATTTTTCTATATTTTCTTGTTGAGTAATACTTAATTTCTTAAGTTTTTCAAGCTCTTCTACATTTGCATTTGAAGGTGCGCTATATTTATTATGCACTTCACTTTCTTTTTCTAAAGGACTAGAAGCAGTGAATTCAAAAATTTTAACAAATTCAGTTTTCAAAGCTTCAGTTTTTGCAGGATTACTTTCAGAAATCGCCCAAAGAGCAATAAAAAGCGCCAAAAGCAAACTTAAAAAGTCCGCATAAGGCACTGCCCATTTTTCACCTGCTGGACATTCTGGACATTTATGTTTTTTTCCCATTTTTAACTCTTATTTATCAAATTGAGAAATTCTAGGCTCATCATGACTTAAATAGTTAAATAACTTTGCCTCCAAATCTCTTGGATTAGCTCCTTCTGCAATGCTTACAATAGCGTGAGAAATAACTATTCTTTCCTTAATTAAATCATGTGAATTAGCTTTCATTTTATTACCCCAAGGCCCAAATAAAGCATAAGCTCCAAAAATTCCCGTAACAGTTGCTGTAAAAGCTCCTGAAATACCCGCTGCCATAGCCTGTGGATCATCGAGTAGTTTAAGTGCCAAAATCAATCCAAAAACAGCACCAACAAGCCCCATAGTAGGACAAGTTTCACCAAAGCGTATCCAATATTCTGCACATTCTTTATAATATTCTTCCATTTCTTCTACTTGAATTTCCATACTTTCTTTAATTTCTTCTACGCTCTTACCATCTACCATCATCATCATAGCTTCTTTTAAGAACTCATTGTCAATTTCATTAGTTTTTGACTCTAAAGCCAAAAGTCCATCTCTTCTTGCTATAACAGAGTATTCTACAAGCTCAGCTATTCTTTGACTTAAATTTACTCCCGAACCTTTAAAAACTACCTTTAATTCCTTATATGCACCTTTAACAATTTTTTTATGTGTAGAAGTCATTGCGCAAAAAGCTGCTGTAGGCACCACGATAATAAAAGACGCTAAGTGTAAAACATGCAAAGGGTTACCACCCTCTAAAATATCCCCTACAGAAATACTAACAACAGCTAATACCATCCCAAGTATGGTTGAAAGATCCATTAAACATTCTCCTTATTTTAATATACCCCAATTTTTGGCAATACTTGATGAAGTTTTTAATTTAACTTTTAATTTTACAATATTTTCCATAATATCACTAGCTTTTTTTGCAAAATCCTCACAAAGTTCATCTTTTACTTCAAAAATAAGCTCATCATGAATTTGTAAAATTAAGCGTTTGTTTTCATCCAAATTTCTACTTATTTCTATCATTGCCAATTTTATTATATCGGCAGCTGAACCTTGAAGTATAGAGTTAATACTCTCTCTTTCATGCATTGCAATTTGCATAGGCTTTGCATTTTCAAAATCAAAATAACGCTTACGACCTAGTAAAGTACTTATAAAGCCATTTTGCTTAGCTTCATTTTTTACTTTTTCAAAATAAGTTTTAATACTAGTAAAATTCTCAAAATATTTTTCAATATATTCTTTAGCTAACTTCGCTTCTATTTTTAAATTTTGGCTCAAAGTCTTATAACCCATACCATAAATAAGACCAAAATTTATACTTTTAGCAATACTTCTTGTCTCATAATCACTATGGCCAAAAATCATAATAGCAGTTTTTGCATGAATATCCTCATCGTTTGAAAACGCTTCTAATAATTTCTCATCTTCACTAAAATGTGCTAGCATTCTAAGCTCAATTTGTGAATAATCAAGTGAGATAAAACTAAATCCTTCTTTTGCAATAAAGCAAGATTTATAATCCTTAGCATATTGACCATGTGCAGGGATATTTTGCAAATTTGGATCTTTTGATGAAAGGCGTCCAGTAGCTGTTCCTGTTTGCAAAAAACTTGAATAAATTCTTGAATTTTCATCTTTTTTAGCTAATTTTAACAAAGGTTCACAATAAGTAGAAACTAATTTTGCAAGCTCTCTATAAGCTAAAATTTCTTTTACAATCAAATGTTCATCTAAAATAGCATTTAAAACCTTTTCATCAGTAGAATAACCTGTCTTACCTTTTTTACCACTTGGTAATTTTAATTTTTCAAATAAAATATCCCCTACTTGTTTAGGAGAGTTAATATTAAATTTTTCACCCGCTAAATCATATATTTTTTCACTTAGTATTTTAATATCTTGATTAAAACTTTGCATTAAGTTTTCAAGCTTTCGAGTGTCAAGTTTAATGCCATTATTTTCCATCATAATAAGCACTTTGATAAATTCAAACTCACTTTTTTGTGCAAGTTCAAATAAAGGCTTTTCTAAATTTTTTAAAAAATACAAATAAAATCTTAAAGTAATATAAGCATCTTCAGCAGCATATTTACAAGCTTTTTCTACATCCACTCCTGCAAAGTTTTCTCCTTTTTTTACCAAGTCTTCAAAATGTAAAGTCTCATAAGCAAACAATCTTTTTGCCAAATCATCCATATTTACACGCAAACTTGGCTCTTTAAGCCATGCAAGTATCATAGTATCAGCATAGTTTTTTGGAGGAAGTAAATTAAAATTATTTTTTATGATTTCAAAGTCATATTTAAGATTATGGCCTATAACCGTGCTTTGATATATTTTTTCTATACCCTTTTTAGCTACTTGCATAGAAATTTGCTTACAAACTCCTAAATAATCATGTGCAAGTGGCACATAAAAGGCTTCACTTTCATGAAAACAAAAACTAAACCCTACTATCTTAGCTTCTTTAGTATCCAAGCCCGTAGTTTCGGTGTCAAAAGCAACAATGCTTTGATCATCAATTTTTTCTAAAATTTCAAATAATTCTTTCTCATCTAAAATTAATCTTGCATTAAATCCTAAATTTTTATCTTTATTAGTAGGATTAGTGCGTAGTTTTTTTAACAAAGCATTTAATTCATAATGCTCTAAAATATCCATAATCTTAAGCAAAGGCTCATCTTTTGGATACTCACAATTTAAAAGCATATCTTTTACATCTAAATTTTCATACAAAGAAGCAAGTTTTTTGCTTAAAAAGGCATTTTCTTTGCCTTCAAGCAACAAATTACGACTTCTCTCATTACGCACTAGTGTTAAGTTTTCATAAATTCCCTCAATACTTTCAAACTCATCAAGTAAATTCTTAGCACCCTTAGCACCAATTCCTTTTACCCCTGGGATATTATCTGAACTATCTCCACATAGAGCTAAAAAATCTCTTATTTGGCTAGGTTTTACCCCATATTTTTCCAAACACCCTGCTTCATTATAATCATTTTTTGAAATAGGGCTATAAATACTAACTTTATCATCTTTTATAAGTTGATATAAATCTTTATCTTGAGTGATAATTCTTATAAAAATATCCTTACTTTCACACTCTTTAACTAAAGATGCGATGATATCATCAGCCTCATATCCTTCGCAAGAAAAACTTGAAAAACCCATTTTTTCTATCATTTGAATGCAAATTGGAATTTGAGCTAATAAATCAGGCGGAGGTGGAGTGCGGTTGATTTTATAATTTGGATCAATTTCACTTCTAAAAGTTTTTCCTTTACTATCAAGAGCAAAAATAATCATATCACTAGGATGTTCATTTTTTAAACTATAAATAAAATTAGCAAAACCACTAATCATATTACTAGGCTCACCTTTTGAATTTTTCAAACCCTTTAAAGCATAAAAAAGTCTAAAGAAAAAGCCAAAAGTATCAATTATTGTTAAAGTTTTCATTTTTTTCCTATATTAAAAAATAATAATAATTATCGCCCAAAATTATTTAAAAGTCGGTAAAAAGTATTAAATTTCCATTTTAAGCATTTTAGTTACAATTATATTTTAAATTTAAAACAAAGGTTTAATCTTGCAAACAAAATCAATCGCGGATGAAAATTTTCAAACTCCACAAGGAAAAAAGGCATTTAAAAAGGCTGTGTTTTCATGCTGGCTAGGAACTGCCATGGAATATGCAGATTTTGCACTTTATGGCTTAGCTGCAGCTACTGTTTTTTCAGAAGTTTTCTTTCCTGAACAAACTCCTGTTATAGCATTATTGCTTAGTTTTGTTACTTATGGTATAGGTTTTATTGCTAGACCTATTGGAGCTTTATTTTTTGGATATTTAGGAGATAAATACGGAAGAAAAAATGTATTAATGAGCACCATTGCATTAATGGGTATTTCAACTACTTTAATTGGTTTTATACCAAGTTATGCAGTAATTGGAATTTGGGCTCCTATATGTTTGGTTATTTTGCGTTTTATGCAAGGCTTTGGAGCAGGTGCTGAGCTTTCAGGTGGGACTGTCATGCTTGGAGAATATGCTCCTAGCAAACATAGAGGTTTAATCTCTTCTGTTATAGCACTTGGATCAAACAGCGGAACCTTACTTGCAGCTTTCGTGTGGCTTTTAGTTACAAGTATGGATGATGCTAGTTTTAAAGAATGGGGATGGAGAATTCCTTTTATAGGAAGTATTTTTATAGCACTTTTTGCTGTTTATATGCGTTTAAATGTAAAAGAAACTCCTGTTTTTGAAAAACAAAAAGAATTAATGCTAAAAATTCGTCATGAAAATGAAGCACATATGAAAAAAGATGAAAGAACTTTTTGGCAGAAAAGTCGTGCATTTTGGACTATGGTGGGCATAAGAATAGGAGAAAATGGACCATCTTATCTTGCACAAGGCTTTATAGTAGGTTATGTAACTAAAATTTTACTTCTTGATAAATCAGTAGCCACAACTGCTGTTGTTATCGCTTCTTTGGTGGGATTTTTAGTTATACCTTTAGCAGGATATTTAAGTGATAAATTTGGAAGGCGTATTACTTATAGAACCTTTTGCTTGCTTTTAATGCTTTATGCTTTCCCTGCTTTTATGCTACTTGATAGTAAAAATGAAATTATTGTAATTTTAACTATCATCGTAGGTATGTCTTTGGCATCTTTAGGAATTTTTGGCGTACAAGCTGCGTGGGGTGTGGAGCTTTTTGGAGCAAAAAATCGCTATACCAAAATGGCACTAGCAAAAGAATTTGGCTCTATACTTTCAGGAGGAACCGCTCCTATGATAGCTTCAGCTTTGCTTGCTTATTATGGCACTTGGTGGCCAATAGCCTTGTATTTTGTTATCACTGCAGGAATTGGTTTTATCACAACTTTCTTTGCACCAGAAACTAGAGGCAGGGATTTAAATTTAATAGAAGATGCGATATGATACGCCTTATTTTAGATACTGATATAGGCAATGGAATAGCAGGGGCTAATACTGATGATGGTTTAGCCCTTGGACTTATTTTAGCCTCCAAAGAAATCAAACTTGAAATGATTAGCACTTTAAGCGGTAATGTGCAAGCTTTAACCGCTTATAGTGTTGCTAAAGATTTATTAAATAAGCTTAATCTAGATATACCTTTGTATTTAGGTGCTCATGAAGCTTTATGTGAAGATAGTCATTTTTGGAGACAAAGACTAGATAAAGGCGTAGAAGAGTTTAAGCTTACTCATCTTTGGGATCATATAAAACCTATAAAAATCCTAGAAAACATAAACCCAAATGCTTGTATGAAAATGGGTGAGCTTATTATGCAAAACCCAGGTGAAATTTCAATTTGCGCTATAGGACCTTTAACAAATATAGCCATAGCTATGAAACTTTTTAAAGATTTTGATAAAAATGTAAAAGAAATTTTTATCATGGGTGGAAGTTTTGATATGCCTTATCATATCAAAGATACAAATTTTGGCTTTGATCCTGAAGCTGCTAGTATAGTTTTAAACTCAAGAGCTAAAATCACACTTGTTCCTTATAATGCAACAATGCAAACTATGCTCACACATGAAGATTTAAATGCTTTAGAAAATCAAAATCCTCTTTGTGATTTTTTAGTACAGACTTTAAGAGTTTGGATTGATTATGCAAGCAAAACAAGAGGCACAAATGGCACATGGATACACGATGCATTAACTATTGCTTATATGCTTGATCCTAATTTAGCAAATTTTGATGAGTATTTAGTAAATGTCATTTGTGATAGTACTTTTGCTAGAGGAAGCACGATAAGGTGTTTTAAAGATGCAAAAATGCCTATGAAAAATCATGAATTAAAAAACACTATAAAAGTTTTAAAAGATATTGATAATGCTAGACTTTTAAATCTTTTAAAATCAAGACTTTTAAATGGAATTTGCTATGAAAATTACAAAAGCATAACGACTTAATTTACCCAAGGCTATAAAAATACTTGCTTTTAAAAAAGAATACTTGGCAAATCCAAGCCCTAGCGCAAAAAGATCTCCCACTATGGGTAAAAAAGTAAAAAAAGCATACAAAGAGCCAAATTTTTTAAAGTTTGCATTGATTTTTTCTAATTTACGCAAAGAGTCTTTAAAATATTTTTCTAAAATTTGACTCTCTCCAAAATAAGCTAACGCATAAGTACTTAAACTACCCAAAGTATTTCCCAAACTTGCTACAAATAAAACCATATAAGCATTAAAATCTAATTTCACAAAAGCAAGTACAAAAGCTTCACTTGCCATAGGCAAAAGTGTGCTAGAGAGAAAACATACTACAAAAAGCCCTATATAGCTTATATCATTATATAAAAAATCAAACATTGCAAATTTTCTTAGTATTTATTTTATAAACTATCATTTTAAAGAATTTTTAATAATAATTATCTTAGAATGTAAAGTCATTTGGCAATTTTTTAAAAGGAAAAACTATGGAAAGGAAAAAATTTTCTAAACTAAATTTAGAATACTCATTTAACAAAGCTTCTTTTTCTTGGCGTTAAGCCTACTACTACATTTTCAATCATTTTTTATTTTACATTTTTAGTTTTAGTTGATCATTTTTGATTTTATATTGTTAATCATTTTAAGGAAATACTATGAAAAAATATTACGGAAAATTTGGTGGGCAATTTGTGCCAAATGAAGTAAAAATAGCATTAGATGAAGTAGAAAAAGCTTTTTTAAAACTCAAAAAAGATAAAGATTTTAACACAGAATTAAAAGAACTCTTAGCTAATTATGTGGGAAGACCTACGCCTTTATACCATGCTAAAAATTTAAGCAAGCTTTATAATCATGAAATTTATTTAAAAAGAGAAGACTTAACTCACACAGGAGCTCATAAGATCAACAATGCCATAGCTCAAGCCTTAATGGCAAAGAAAATGAATAAGAAAAAAATTATTGCAGAAACCGGAGCAGGACAACATGGGCTTGCAACAGCTACTGCAGCAGCACTTTTGGGACTTGAATGTGAGATATTTATGGGGGCTATTGATGTAAAAAGGCAAGCCTTAAATGTCTATAAAATGGAGCTTTTAGGAGCAAAAGTTCATGCGGTAGAAAGTGGAAGTAAAACTTTAAGTGATGCGGTAGATGAGGCTTTAAAGTTTTGGGTTAAAAATACCAAAGAAGTATTTTATGTAGTAGGAAGTGCAGTGGGGCCTTATCCTTATCCACAAATTGTTACGCATTTTCAAAGTATTATAGGTAAAGAATGCAAAATGCAACTTAGAAAATTAAATAAAAAAGTTGATTACATCATAGCAGCAGCTGGAGGTGGTAGCAATGCTGCTGGAATTTTTCATGCATTTTTAAAAGATGAAAAAGTTAAGCTCATAGGTGTTGAAGCAGCAGGTTTAGGAAAAGATACACCTTATCATGCAGCCACACTTACTAAAGGCGAAGAAGGTATTATCCATGGTATGAAAACTAAAGTTTTACAAGATGATAAAGGCAATATTGCTCATACTTTTAGTATTTCTGCTGGGCTTGATTACCCTGGCATAGGGCCTTTGCACGCATATTTGCAAGAAAGTAAAAGAGCAAGTTATCATGCTATTAGCGATGATGAGTGCATCAATGCTTTAAAATTATTATGCAAAGAAGAAGGTATTATACCCGCTATTGAAAGCTCACATGCATTAGCTTATTTAGAAAAACTTTGTCCGACTTTAAAGAAAAAAAGTGTGATAGTTGTAAATCTTTCAGGAAGAGGAGATAAAGATATGCAAAGTATTTATGAATATAAAAAAGGTGAAATTTATGGTTGAAGAATAACTTCAACCAATTTATTTTTTTATGCTTTTTAGCTCTAAATTTAGATAATACCCTGTATAAGAACCACTTTTTTTATGATTTTTAGCAAGCTCTTCAACGCTACCTTTAGCTATAACCTTACCACCTTTAACTCCACCTTCAGGTCCCATATCGATGATATAATCAGCATTTTTAATCACATCTAAATTATGCTCTATCACAAACACACTATTTCCAAGATCAACTAAATGTTGCAAAACTACAATAAGTTTATTAACATCTTCAAAATGAAGTCCTGTTGTAGGTTCATCTAAAATATAAAGAGTTTTTCCTGTATCGCTTCTGCTTAATTCTTTAGCTAGCTTAATACGCTGAGCCTCCCCGCCACTTAAAGTAGTTGCATTTTGTCCTAAGGTAAGATAATCAAGCCCAACTTTTACCAAAGTATCAAGCTTTTGTTTTATCTTTGGCACAGAAGTAAAAAACTCGCTTGCTTCAATAATACTCATATTTAAAACATCAGCTATGCTTTTACCTTTATATTTAATCTCTAAAGTTGCATCATTATATCTTTTACCATTACAAACATCACAAGTTACCATCACATCAGGCAAAAAGTGCATTTCGATTTTAATCTCACCATCGCCACTACACTTTTCACATCTTCCACCTTTAACATTAAAAGAAAAACGCCCTGCTTTATAACCTCGCATTTTAGCTTCTTTGGTAGCTGCAAAAAGATTACGAATTTCATCCATAGCACCTGTATAAGTAGCGGGATTTGAACGAGGAGTCCTTCCTATAGGACTTTGATCAAGATAAATTACCTTATCAAGTTTTTCCAAACCTTCTATCTTAGCCCCACTTAGTTTTTTAACTTTTTTAGCACGGTTAAGCTCTTCTTTTGCAAATGGAAGCAAAGTTTGCAAGATTAGCGAGCTTTTACCACTTCCTGAAACACCTGTAATTGCTACTAAATTATGCAATGGAAAATCTACACTTAAATTTTGAATATTATTAATACTCACATCTTTTAAACTAATAAAATCTTTTTGTTCTCTGTGTTTTTGATGGGCAATTTGCTTTTTACCACTCATATAAAGGGCAGTTTGGCTTTTACTTTTTAATAATTCTTTATAAGTTCCACTAAATACAACTTCACCACCAAATTTACCAGCATTTGGACCAATATCTACGATAAAATCTGCTTCTTCTATTGTCATTTTATCATGCTCAACCACGATTAAAGTATTACCCTTTTGCTGAAGATTTCTTAAAGTTTTAATGAGTTTTGCTGTATCTCGCTCATGCAAACCAATACTAGGCTCATCTAAAACATACATCACCCCACTTAAACCACTACCAATTTGAGATGCTATACGAATTCTTTGAGCTTCACCTCCACTAATTGTTCTTGCATCACGCCCTAAGGATAAATACCCAAGTCCTACATCATAAAGAAAAAACAATCTTTCATTAATTTCTTTAAAAATAGGCTTAGCTATCAATCTTTCTTGCTCACTCAAATATGCAAAATTAGCTTCTTTTGAAAAAAATGCAGTAGTATTTTCTATGCTCATATCTAAAATTTCACCCAAATTTTTCTCAGCTACTTTTACAGCTAAACTCTCAGCTCTTAAACGATGACCATTGCAATCTTTGCAAGTTTTTTCGCTCATATACTCGCTTAAATCTTTTTCATCTTTTAGCATTTCATAAGCATATTTAACCGCGCCTTCAAATTTGCGATTTAAGCGATGTCTTTTCCATAAAAAGTTAATTTCCTTGGCATTACCATAAAGCACCAGACGCTTTTCTTCTTCACTTAACTCATTATATGGAATTTTTACCCTGATATCATTTTGCTCACAAAAGGCCATTAAAAACTTATAATAATAACTTTTATTAAACCCATATAATAGCTTTACAGCTCCTGCTTCTAAGCTTAATTCTTCATTGATAAGTTTTTTCATATCAAGTGTGTATCTTATACCAAGACCATCACAACTTGGACAAGCACCTTTTGGAGAATTAAAAGAAAAACTCAAAGGCTCAAGCAAAGGAAAGGAAATTTTACAATCAAAACAAGCATTATGCTCACTATAATGAAAATGTTTTGCTATGTTTAATTCTTCATTATTTAAAACTTCAATTTCCACTTCACCAAAGCTCTCACTAAGACCTTTTTCTATATCGCTTGCAAGTCTTGCCAACATATCATCTTGCACTTGGAGTCTATCTATCACAAGCTTTATTGTATGTTTTTTAGTTTTAGCAAGCTCAATATCCTCATCAAGACGCGTTAAAACCCCATCAATTTGCGCTCTAACATAACCTTTTGCGACTAAATTTTCCAAAAGATCTGCAAAAGCTCCCTTCTTTTCTTTGATCAAAGGAGCATAAATGATGATTTTTGCCCCTTTTGGAAGCTTTAAGATTTCACCTACGATATCTGCTGCACTCATAGATGAGATTTTTTGGCCACATTGATGACAATGTTGTGAGCCAATCCTTGCGTATAAAAGTCTTAGATAATCATAAATTTCAGTAATAGTTCCAACGGTTGATCGAGGATTTTTAGAAGTTGTTTTTTGATCAATAGCAATAGCAGGAGTTAAACCTTCTATTTTATCAACATTTGGCTTACCCACTTTATCTAAAAACTGCCTTGCATAAGCACTTAAACTCTCAATATAGCGGCGTTGTCCTTCTGCATAAAGCGTGCCAAAAGCCAAGGTGGATTTACCACTTCCACTAAGTCCTGTAAAAACTATAAGCTTATTTTTAGGAATTTCTAGGTTGATATTTTTAAGATTATTCTCTTTAGCACCAATTATATTAATAGTATCATTCATAACTTTTCCTAAATATTTAAAAATAAATTTATGATTTTAACATAAGAAAAATTAAAATATTTTTCTTTTTTATAAAGGAAAAATTAAAATACATCCTTAAGTTTTATATAAATAAAAATATATATAATGATTATCAAAATTATTTTAAAGGAGAAAAAATGAAATTTTCAAAAATGGTGTTTTTGAGTTTTTTTATAGCAAGTTCTACTTTAGCTCATCAATTCTTTCCTATGCAAACTAGCAATGGATATGAAGTAGGTTTTTGGGCTGATGATCACTGGGGACAATATCAACCTGATAGGGTTTTTGGTATAAGTGCAAAAGATTCTCAAGGAAAAAATTTAAAAGCTGGCTATGACTACGAAAATAACAAAATATTTATTGAGGGAAAACCTGCTGTTGCAAGTGTTAATTATGATTTTGGATATTACACATTTACAAAAGATGGAAAACATTATGCACAAAAAAGATCTGATATTACAGATATTACTGGTGCAAATGAAGTCACTCAAACAAGAAAAATTTTCAAAATGGGAAAAAGTATTTTTTCTTGGGATGAAGGTTCAAAAAAACCATTAGGATTAAAATTTGAAATAGTTCCTTTACAAAATCCTTTAACACTACATGAAGGAGATAAATTAAAACTCCAAGTTTTACTAGATGGAAAACCCGTAAAAGGAGTTGAATTTGAAGATCAAAATGATGATATCGACAACATAGCAACAAATGAAAAAGGTATAGCAACAATCACACTCACAAAACCAAAAGATGGTTTACAAATAATAGCTGCAAACATCAAATTACCATACAATCTAGACAGATATGGCGATACTCTACAATTGACAGCGACACTAAGTTTTAAATCTAAATAATTTCAAATTCTTAGTCAATAAAATTAATTTAATTGACTAAGAAATATGTTACATTTTGTAATATATTAATTTTTTATTTATCCTATATAGCAATAAAATATAATTCTACGATACACTAAATAAATTCACTAAAGCAAAGGAATTAAATGAATATTACTAACAAAATATTATGGTTTTTTGTTGCCATTGTCGGTGCTGTTTGTTTTGGCATATTAGCACTCCAAAATGGCGAAAGTATTTCAGCGATTTATCTTGTTATTGCTGCTTTATGTATTTATATCATAGGGTATAGATTTTATGGTAGATATATTGCCTATAAGGTATTAGAGCTAGATAAAAACAGAGCAACTCCTGCTGTAGTTAAAAATGACGGATGTGATTTTGTCCCTACAAATAAAATTGTGCTTTTTGGACATCATTTTGCCGCTATCGCAGGAGCTGGTCCTTTGGTAGGTCCTATACTTGCTGCACAAATGGGTTATTTACCCTCTATGCTTTGGATATTAATAGGCGGTGTTTTAGCAGGTGCGGTACATGATTTTGTAGTTTTATTTATATCTACGCGTCGTAATGGAAAATCTTTAGGAGAGATGATAAAAGATGAATTAGGACAATTTATCGGCGCAATAGCAATGATTGCTATATTTGGAATTATGCTTATAATTATTGCGATTTTAGCTATGGTTGTTGTAAAAGCTTTAGCAGAATCTCCATGGGGATTATTTACCATCGCAATGACCATTCCTATTGCTGTTTTTATGGGAATTTATATGAGATTTTTAAGACCTGGTAGGGTTGGTGAAGCTTCTATTATAGGTTTTATATTGCTCATATTAGCCATACATTATGGAAGTGAAATAGCTGCTGATCCTTATTGGGTGAAAATATTTACCTTTGATGCACCAACTTTAGCACTTATTATGATGGCTTATGGTTTTATAGCTGCAATTTTACCTGTTTGGTTTTTACTTGCTCCAAGAGATTATTTATCAACTTTTTTAAAAATCGGTGTTATTGTGGTTATGGCTTTAGCTATTGTATTTGTAGCACCTGATCTTCAAATGCCAAAAATTAATTCTCAATATTTAGATGGAAGTGGGCCTGTATTTGCTGGAGCAATTTTTCCATTTTTATTTATTACCATTGCATGCGGAGCTATTAGTGGTTTTCATGCATTAATTTCAAGTGGCACAACTCCTAAAATGCTTGAAAATGAAACTCATGCATTAGCTGTTGGATATGGCTCCATGCTTATGGAAAGTGCTGTGGCTATCATGGCTTTAATTTGTGCTTGTATTTTACACCCTGGTCTTTACTTTGCCATCAATGCGCCTGCTGCTACTATAGGTGTAGATGTTGCAAATGCAGCTGCCACTATTTCTAGCTGGGGTTTTAAAATAACTCCTGAAGAAATCACTACTTTAACTACAAATATAGGCGAACAAAGCATATTATCAAGAACTGGTGGGGCACCAACATTTGCTGTAGGTGTTGCTTTAATTTTACATGAATTATTTGGTGGAGTGAATTTAATGGGCTTTTGGTATCACTTTGCTATTTTATTTGAAGCCTTGTTTATTTTAACTGCAGTTGATGCTGGGACAAGAGCTTGTAGATTTATGGCTCAAGATATATTGGGTAATGTTTATAAACCTTTAGGAAATATCAATAATACCTTAGCAGGAATTTTTGCAACAGCTTTAAGTGTTGGTGGATGGGGGTATTTTCTCTATCAAGGAGCGATAGATCCAAAAGGTGGAATTTACTCATTATGGCCACTTTTTGGAGTGAGTAATCAAATGCTTGCTGGCATGGCATTGCTTTTAGCAAGTGCGATTTTATTTAAAATGGGGAAAGCAAGATATACTTGGATTACTCTCATACCTGCTTGTTTTGTTTTAATCGCAACACTTTATGGAGGTATTCAAAAAATTCTTCCTTACAAAGAAGGAGATCCAATCCATAATGCTATAAGTCATGTTGCTGCTGTACAAATAAATACGCAAAAAATACAAGAATTTAATTTAAAACTTTCTCAAACACAAGATGAAGCAATAATCGAGCAAATCAAAAAAGATATAAAATTAGCATCTCAAGCTAAAAATTCCAATTTAATAAATGCAATTTTATGTGTGTTTTTCATGATTACCACTTTGCTTGTTATACTTTCTTGTTTTGGAATTTTTATCAAAAAATTAAACATTCCTTTAAAAGAAAGCCCTTATATAGCATTAAAAAAGGAAAAAACATGATAAAAAAACTTAAATTATGGTATGAAAAATCCGAAAGGTTTTTTCATCCCTTGGTTGGAGTTGCAAGTTATGATAAATATCTTGAACATATGAGAGAAAAACATCCTAAAGCACCTTGTAAAAGTAGAAAAGAATTTTTCAAAGATTTTCTTGAAAAAAAATACAATAGTGGCTTAGGAAAATGCTGATAAATATTAAAGAGTAAAGTTTTTACTATACAAATGATTTTTGGTGAAAATCACCAAAAATCAAGCATGTTTTTTTGCAAAAGCTTTCATAAATTCACTTAACTTTTGAACCTTTTCAATGCTGATAGAATTATAAATACTAGCACGAATTCCACCTAAAATTTTATGCCCTTTAAGACCTATCATACCATTTTCTTCAGCTTCTTTTACAAAAACTGGCTCTAAGTTTTTATCATAAGCTATATTAAAACTAACATTCATTAATGATCTATCCTCTTTTTTGGCATGACCTTTATAAAAACCATTACTCTCATCAATCACATCGTATAAAATTTTGGCTTTTTGTATATTTTGCTCATTGATTTTGTCTAATCCACCTTGATTTAAAAGCCATTTCATTTCAAGATTGAACATATATATAGCAAAGGTTGCTGGAGTATTAAATAAAGAATTATTTTCAGCATAAACACTATATTTTAACATACTAGGTATATTTTTGTTTTTACTACGCTCTATCATATCTTTACGCACAAAAGCACAAGCAAGCCCTGAAATTCCTGCATTTTTTTGCACCCCACCAAAAAGCATAGCAATATTAGAAAAATCTATCTTTTTAGAGAAAAAATCACTAGAAGCATCAATTATCAAAGGACTTTTAGTCTTTGGATAGCTTTTATATTGAGTTCCATAAATGGTATTATTAGAGCATATATAAGCATAATCTGCATTATCACTAAATTCAAATTGTGGGATATGATCAAACTCACTTTCTTGAGAGCTTGCTACTATTTTTGTATTTACTCCTAAAATTTCAGCTTCTTTAATAGCCTTTTTAGTCCAAACTCCCGTATTAGCAAATTCACAAACTCCACCCATATATAAATTCATAGGTATCATAGCAAATTGCAAACTAGCTCCACCTTGCATTAAAAGCACTTCATAATCATCATTTACACCATAAAGTTCTTTTGCCATTTTAATAGCCTCAAAATGCACTTCTTCAAAAACCTTTCCACGATGAGAAACTTCCATAATAGAAAAGCCTTTACCATGATAATCAAACAAATGCTCCCTAGCTTCTTTTAAAACCTCATCAGGTAGGTTTGAAGGACCTGCACTAAAATTCATCACTCTCATTTTATCTCCTTTTTATAGTATTTGAGCTTCTTTACTCTCATTTATTGAGCAAAGCTTTATAATATCTCCTTTTTTTAGCTTTTCAAGAGAGATATTTTTGCCATCTTTTTGTAAATTTATCAAATTTTTACTTTTATCAAAGAAATTTTTATGCTGAGTTAAAAGTTCCTCAAAATTATCAAGCTTATTTTCATAATTTAATAATTTTAAATTTAAAACACTCTTTAGTTGGCTTTGTAAAAAATCAAGCTTTTGTTTTCTAAGAAAAAAAGCATTTTCTAAAGACTTAGCTTTGGCTAAATTTTGCAAGTGATCGATTTTGTTTTGATAAAACTTAAGATGATTTAACATTTGGTTTTTAAAACGCATAGCAAGCTCATCAAGTCCTTGTTCTAAGCTTAGTTTATTTGGAAAAATCATATCAATAGCTGCACTTGGAGTTGGTGCTCTTAAATCTGCTACAAAATCACTAATAACATAATCAATCTCGTGTCCAATAGCAGAAACAATAGGCGTTTTTAAAGAAAAAATACATCTTGCAAGTTCTTCATCGTTAAAACAAAACAAATCTTCTCTGCTTCCACCACCTCTTGCCAAAATAATCGCATCTAAATTATACTCATTGGCTTTTTTTAAAGCATGTATTAAAGAATTTGGGGCACTTTGTCCTTGGGTAAGGGCATTAAAAATAGTTATTTTGCAAAGATTGTATTCTTTTTGTGAAATTAGCTTTAACATATCTTGCAAAGCAGCTGAAGTAAAAGAAGTAACTATGCCTATTTTTTTAGGAAATTTAATAATGCTTTTTTTAACATTTGTATCAAACAAACCTTCTTTTTCAAGCTTTTCTTTTAGAGCTAAAAATTTAGCTTCTAAATCTCCAAGACTTGTTTTTTGCATACTTTTGGCGATAAATTGATACCTGCCACTTGCTTCATATAAACTTACATAACCTCTAAGTTCAAGCATATCGCCAACTTTAGGTTTAGCTTGGACAAACTGATTAAAACCTTTAAACATCACACAAGCTATACTTGATTTTTCATCTTTTAAGTCAAAATACCAATGTCCTGAACTATGAATGGTAATTTTAGAAATTTCTCCACTAAGCTCTATATCATCAAGATGAAATTCTAATAAACTTTTAGCTTTTAAATTAAGTTCTGAAACTTTCATTTTTTTCTTGCAATAAACATAGAACAAACACCAAAACTAAAGCTTTTATACTCTAGCATTTCAAAATACTCACTCAATTCTTTAATAAATTCTTCTTTGCTTAAAAAATCTTCTATCGAATTTGGTAAATACTCATAAGCACTATAATTTTTACTGATAAATCCACCCACTTTTGGTAAAATATTTTTTAAGTAAAAATCTCTACAAGCAGCTATAAAACCACCCTGCTCTCTTTTAGTAAATTCAAGCACAAGTAAAATCCCATCCTTTTTCAACACTCTTGCAAATTCTTTTATAGCTTCTTTCCTATCTACCACATTGCGTATGCCATAACTTATACTTATGATATTTGCACTTTCACTTTCAAGTGGAAGTTCTTGTGCTTTTGCTTGCACAAAAGTCGCATCAGGAATTTTTTTCTTAGCCACTTCAAGCATGCCCGCACTTGGATCAACCCCTTTTATACTAATGATATTTTTATTTGTCCTTAAGGCTTGATTTTGCCATTCTATAATCATATCGCCTGTACCACAAGCCACATCGATAATATCAAGTTCATTGTTAGAAAATTTAAAAACATCTAAACAAGCTTTTTTTCTCCAACTCACATCACTTCCAAAACTTAAAATTCTATTAGCCTTATCATAAGTTGGTGCTATATCATCAAACATTTTGACTATTTTTTCTTGTTTTTGCATGTTTTTCCTAACTATATATTTTTAATTTTTTAATGCTTTTTTCAATTTGTTTTATTGTATTTTCATCATATGAAATTTGTTCTAAATGATTATGTTCAAAATAATTTTTTAGTTTTTCAATACTTTTTTCTTCAAACATAGTTGCAAAATAGCATAATAAAAATTTTATTCTTTCTAATTCTTCTTCATGATTTGTTTGAGATTTTACAATTTTTTTCTTTAAAAAAACTAATTCTTTTCTTAGTTTAAAAGCCACTAAAGACTTTAAAATTTGATTTTTCTCTCCTTGATAAAAACTACAATCATTCTTTAAAATAAAATCCATATCAAGAAAAATATCATTGATTTTTTCATCACTTAAAATAAAAATATATTTTTCTAATTCAAATTTACAAATTTTATCATTACAAATTTGTTTTTCCAAATTCAAAATATAATCTTGAAGTTTATTTTGAATACTCTTTTCAAAAAGAGTGCTAAAAAGCTCAAAGAAAATGCATATTTGCCTAAGACTTACAAAAAATTGCTCAAAACTTTCAAAATTTAATTTTTGTAAAAAATTCAATCTGTCATTTTTTAATCTTTTTAAAAGTACAAAAAGTAAGATTTTACCCGCTTCAAAACTTTGAATTTGATTTGGAAAATGTAAGCTAATATCTTCTTGCTTATCTAAAATTTTAATACATCTAGCACTATCAAAAATTTTAGAAAAATCTCCATATAATGCTAAATTTTTGCTGTAGAAATTTTCATCATCTGAAATCTCTTTATAGCTTTTAAAAAAGTGAGGTAAATTAAATTGCTTTGCTTTTTCAAAAGTAGGAAAAACAACTTTCAAAATGACCAAATCTTGCAGATTATTTTTAAACTTATAAAGTAAAAATCGAGCACTATTAATCTCAAAACTAATTCTAGTTTTCTTAATAACACTTCCTATAAGTTTTTTACTTTGCTGTTTAAATTCTTTTTTAGAAAGTTTATGATTTTTTTTATCTAAAATATCATGCAGTTTATAAAGCGAAAATCGATAATAATTTTTATTAAATTTTTTATATTTAACATCACAAAAAGGACTTATACGCGTAAAGAAAACGCGTATTTTATCCTTAGAATATATAATTTTTTCTTCTTTTAAAATTTTTATAAAGTCATCATTTTTGAGTAAAAAGCGTCTTTGGACTTCACAAACCATCTTATTTTTTACAAGCTTTACAACCATTCACATAAGCAAATACGCCAAGATAATCAATGATATTGCCAATTTTTTTCTCAAGATCTTCTTGGTATTTATTTATCCCACTATCTTCATAACATACATCTTCTATATGATTGCATTTGCTACAAATTACATGTATATGAGGATATTCATAAATATCATAACAAGTTTTTTGATTTGGAGTGTTGATTTCTACAACCAAACCTTGTTCTTTTAAAGTATTTAAATTTTTATACACTGTAGCTAAAGAAATAGAAGGATATTCTTCCTTAATGCTTTCGTATAAAGATTCTATATTAGGATGTTCATGGCGTTTTAAAATTTTTAAAATACAAAGTCTTTGAGGAGTAGCTTTTAAATCACAATTTTTAAGCAATTGAATAAGTTCCATTATTAATTCTCCGATATTTTTTATATAGTATAACGCTTTTTTTATAAAAAAATGATTATATTAAAGGATATTTTTTATCTTTTAATAAATTTTAATCTTTTTACACAAAGATTCAACATCAATTTCTAGAAATTTTTCTACTTCATTTGTTTTACCATGAGTTATAAATTGATCTTCAAATTCAAAACTTACTAGTTTTATATGATAAAGATTTTCTTTTTGCAAGAAAGTTGCAATCAAGCTTCCCACTCCACCTATCTTAGCACTATCTGAAAAAACAAACCAAGTTTTTGTATCTTTTGCCAATTCTTTTAAAAGCTCTTCATCTAAAGGTTTTGCAAAAATCAAATCTATTAAGCTTGCATAATCTAAACCAAGTTTATCTAAAGCTAGTTTTGCCTTAGCCACACCCTGACCAAAACCTAAAAATACTTTATCGCTTTGCACTTTAGATAAAATTTGAGCTTTTGCAAGTTTTATCTCACATGGATTAAAATTTTCATCTAATAAAAAATTACCTCTAGGATAACGAAAAGCAAAAACACCTTGATGAAAATAAGCATACTCCATAATTTTTTCCATCATAGCCTCATCTCTTGGAGCCGCTAAAGTAATATTTGGTATAGCACTTAAAAAACTAACATCAAAAGCACCTTGATGAGTTTCCCCATCTTCTCCTACTACGCCAGCTCTATCCATAGCAATAACTACATTTAAATTCATAATAGCACAATCATGGATAACTTGATCATAAGCTCTTTGCATAAAAGTGCTATAAATCGCTATAAAAGGCTTAAAACCTTCTTTAGCCATAGCTGCCATAGAAGTAACTGCATGTTGTTCTGCAATTGCTACATCCCAAAAACGCTCAGGATATTTTTCCATTAGCTTATCTATTCCAGTTCCACTTGGCATAGCAGCAGTTACACCTACTATATTTTCATATTTTTGAGCTAAATTTAAAAGTGTATTTGAAAAAATTTCTGTCGCACTTTTTTTGTTCATATTAGCCTTTAAACTCTCTCCGCTACTTCTATCAAAAGCACCTACTCCATGCCATTTAGCATTTTTACCTTCAGCTAATGTATAACCTTTGCCTTTGATAGTTTGCGCATGCACTACACAAGGTTTATTCATAGCTTTAGCTTGATTTAGCGCATTTATAACTTCATTTAAATTATGTCCATCAATAGGTCCTATATATTCAAGTCCTAATTCTTCAAATAAGAGTCCAGGTGTAATAAGTCTTAAACCCTCTTCGAAACGCTTTGCCATATAAGATGCGCCTTGAGGAAAATACTCTAAAAGATTTTCTATGCGTTTTTTAAACTTTTGATAAAACTGCGTTGCCATTGCTTGAGAAAGGTATTTTGAAATAGCTCCAATTGGCCTTGAAATACTCATTTCATTATCATTTAAAATAATCACACAAGGATATTCTCTATCACCAAGCTCGTTTAAAGCTTCATAAGCCATACCTGCACTTAACGCTCCATCACCTATTAATACAACAGGTAAGCGATCTTCTTTTTTTAATCTTATAGCCTTACAAGCTCCAACTGCTAAAGATATAGAAGTGCTTGAATGTCCTGCTATAAAATAATCCCCCTCATCAGGCTTTGTATATCCACTCAAGCCATTAAATTGTCTTAAAGTATGAAAATTATCTATCTTACCACTTAAAAGCTTATGTGGATAAGATTGGTGTGAAACATCAAAAATAAAAGGATCTTTTCGCACATCAAAAACATAATGCATTCCTATACTAAGCTCAACTACACCTAAATTTGAACTTAAATGTCCACCATTTTTACTCACTGTATCTATGATAACTTCACGCAAATTACTAGCTAAATTTTCCAGTTCTTTAATTTGCATATTTTTAATATTTAAGTTATTTAAATCTATCATTCATTAACCATGTTTTTGATTTTTTGCAAACGATTGTTAAGGTTTGACTCTATATTACCCGCATCACTTAATATTAAAATACTTCCCTTATTAATCGCATCATCAAGACTAAATTTAATATTGCTTTGTTCTTGCAAGTGTGCTTTTACATATTCAAAATCATCAGGACTTAACTTTAATTCTATCTTAGTAGCATTTTTAAGTTCACTCATAAGTTCTTTTGCTAAATTTAATGCTATAAGTGATGAATTTTCCTCGAGCTCTTTTGCAATCACTTCTTTTGCAATAATTACAGCTGTATCGGCTAATTCTTTTTCATTTTTAGATAAAAACTCATTTAAATTTTGCACTGTATTTTCAAGCTTTTCTACGCTTTTTAAGTATTTTTCCTTCAAGGCTTCTAATTCACTTTCAAAATTCTTTTGTGCTTGTTCATAACCTTCTTTAGTAAATTTTTCCTTTGCATGTTCTAATTCTGTGTTTAAACGATTGTTAAATTCAGCCTCTTGGCTTTCTATCTGCATTTGCAACTTAATGATATTTCCTGACATTTCATCAGTTTTTTTAAGTAAATCTTCAACAAAATCAGGTTGAATTTGTGGTTGTGGGGCTTGTGGAGTAGCTTCTATTGTTTGATTTTCTACTGCTTGTTGTGTGTTTTGGACAGGAGAGACTTGATTTATAGTTTGAATTTCTTCTTGTTTTTGTTCTTCACTAGAGGGCATTTCACTCATAACTTTAAAATGATAACCCTCAACTACATGAGCAGAAATATTTTCAGGTGAAATTACATTGGTTAATTTTGCCATAATCTTACTCTATCATCTCATCAGCCTCACCCACTTGGATAAGACCTTGTTCTGCAAGTTTTTGCACCACTTCTACAACTTTTCTTTGTGCTTCTTCTACATCTTTAACACGCACAGCACCCAAAAAGCCCATTTCTTCTACAAAAGCTTCAGCAGCGCGCGTAGACATATTGGACATAAATTTTTGTTTTAAATCCTCGCTTGCGCCCTTTAAACCTATCATCAAATCACGCTTGTCAGCAGCTTTTAAAACTTCTCTAATCGCATTAGTACTAAGTTGAGAAATATCATCAAAGGTAAACATTAAATCTTTAATGGTTGTAGCAAGTTTTTCATCACTTTGCTCAATATAAGAAAGTGTTGTTTTAGAGGCTTTTTGACCCAAGCGATTAAGCACTTCAGCAACTGCTCTTGGACCACCCACTTCAACTTTATAAGAAGTAAGACTTTCAAGCTTACTTTCAAGCACAGCAGATACTCTTTTGATAATTGAAGGAGATATATCTCCAAGATTTGCCATTCTTATTACAACTTCAGCTCTTAATTCATCGCTAAAATATTCCAAAGTTTCAGCAGCTTGAGTAGTATCCATATGAGCTAAAATCAAAGCTATAGTTTGCGGGTGTTCTTTAATGATAAAGTCTGCAAGTTGTTGTGGTTTAATTTGTGAAAGATAAGCAAAATTTTGATTATTTTCCATACTTTTGGTAAGTTTTTCCAAAATTTTATTGGCAATTTCAGGACCAAAAGTTCTAAATAAAATTTCTTTTGCATATTCCAAACCACCACTTTTTAAGTATTGATTTGATTGCAGTAAAGTATAAAATTCCTCAAGCACTGCAGTAGCAACTGGCTTATCAACATTTTTTGCTAAAGCAATATAGCGAGAAATTTCAGTGATGACATTAATATCCATATGAGAAAATAAAACTGTCGTTACATCTTCTCCAAGTTGGATTAAAAATATGGCAACCTTTTCTGGCATAGAAAGGTCATCATAGACCATTTTTTGTTCTTCACTAAGCTTTATCATTAGATATCCTTCTCACCAAATTCAGCTTCATTTTCAACAAGTTTTTGTAGCAACAATGCCACCTCTTCGCCTTTTTCATTAGCTACTGCTCTTAATTTTTCAAGTAAAACATCATATTGTAATGCATCCTCATCAAAACTATCTCCAAAACCAAGTTGTTCTTCAACTTTTCTACGAGCAGCATTGAATTTTTCAATAGCATCTTCAGCCTCATCAATAATCTGCCCATCCTTACCTTCCATCTCTTCTTCAAGTCTAATATCTGCAAGCATTTTTTGAGAAAATGGCACAATAACTTTTTTGTAAAAGATAAAAAGCAAAATCGCGGCAAATACATACTTAACAGGTGGAATAAAAGGCTCGACAAATCTTGAATAAAAAGTTTGAACCTTATTTTCAACTTTAGCTGTTCTATGAAATTCCAAATTATTTACTTCAACCGCATCACCTCTAGCAAGATTAAATCCTATGGCACCTTTAGTAAGATTTTCAATCGCTTTAATTTCTTTATCACTCAAAGGAATATATTCATTAGTAATATTTCCCTGATCATCAGTAATTACTTTATACTTTCCATCTACCACAACGGCTGCAGAAATTCTTTTAATGGTTGCAAATTGCTTAGTGGTGTTGGTAATTTTTTTAGAAATTTCATTATTAGTTGTAGTTTGATTTTTAGTATAAACCTCGCGCGCACCTTTATCATCCAAACCTTCCACAGGACCGATGTTTGAAACAGCACCTGGTACACCTTGAATTTCTTTATCTTTATAGCCTTCTCTATGCTCTTCCAAGGTTTGCTCACTACGCACAACGGTATTTGGATCATATACTTCACTTTGTGATTCTTCTTTAGAAAAATCATAATCAATACTAACCTTTGCTACTACCCTATCATAGCCACCTGCAAATGGAGCAATAGAAGCAACAATTTTTTGCTCTAATTCATATTCTTGATCTCTTTTATATTTAATTTGAGCAGCAATTAAATCACTTTCAAAAGCACCCTCATCATCTAAAGGAATACCTTTTTGATCCATGATTTTTACATTTTCTGGAGTAAGTTTTGTTACTGAAGAAGCGATTAGGTTTTTAATCCCCATAATTTGCTTTTTATTAAGCTTTAAACCTTCTTTTATAGTCAAAGCTACTGAAGCAGTTGGTGGAACTTGTTGTTGGGTAAAAAGTGTATCTTTAGCAAAAGCAATATGAACCGTAGCACTATGAATAGGCTCTAAACTTTCAATCGTTCTAGCAAGCTCACCTTCTAATGCTCTTTGGTATTTTACCTTTTGCTCAGCTTCTGTGGCTCCAAATTCTTGTTTATCAAAAAGCTCAAAGCCTACTTTATTATCTTTTGGCAATAATCCTGCAGAAGCAATAGCTAAACGCTGTTTATATACTTGTTCATTAGGAACTAAAATCGTTCCTTCATTACGCAAAATATAAGGAACTCCACTTTTTTCAAGTTGAGTTACTATCATCGCCGAATCACTAGTATTAGCATTTTCAAATAATACTGAATATCCAGCTTCGCTAGCTACTGTAGAGCCACTTCTAAAAAGGGTTAAAAATACTAAAAATCCAACTACAACAACAATAGAAGCAGCAATAATAATACGCTGTCTTAAACTTAAATTTTGATAAAGCTGACCTACTTGGTGCAGTATAGTTTTATAATCCATTTATTTCCTACAAACTAAAAATTTTTAGAAAACTCTTCAAAAAACCTTGAATTTTCATACTCTGTACCTATACTTATACGCACAGCATTTAAACCATAACTTTGTAAATTTCTTATTATTATACCGTTTTTAAGCAGTTTTTCAGATAAATCTGTGCTATTTTTTTCATCAAAAAAATAGGTAATAAAATTTGTATAGCTTGGAATGTATCGAATTTTATAATTTTTAGCAAAATCTTCATAAAGTTTCATTTGTGAAAAATTATTTTCTAAGGTTTTTTGCACAAACTCATCATCATCTAATGCAGCAACAGCAGCTTTTAAACTCAAATTAGTCACATTAAAAGGTGCTCGTAATTTATAAAATGCATTGATAATTTCCTTGCAAGCTATACCATAACCCACTCTCATACCGCCCAAACCATAAAGCTTAGAAAAGGTTCCTAGATATACTGCATTTTGAAATTTATGGATTAATTCTTTAGGATTAATATGCTTTTTGCTATCTTTAAATGAAGCAAATTCATTATAAGCTCCATCAATGGCTACCAAACAATCCTCATCAATTTTCTCTAAAAACTCAAAAACCTCACTTGCGTCTAAACACTCGCCCAAAGGATTATTTGGCAAGCATAAAAAGATTACTTTAATTTCATTTTTATGCTTTTGATATAACTCATATAACTCATTTAAATCATGGGTTAAGCTTGGAGTTTTATAAACCTTAACTCCTAGTTGTTTTGCATAAATTTCATACATAGCAAAACTAACCCCGCATTGCAAATAAGCCTTAGAATGATCAAGTTTTGCATGTACTATATATTCTATAATTTGATCACTCCCACTACCTATGATGAGATTTTCTTTTAAAATATCATATTTTTGTGCTAGAGCTTGTTTTAATTCACTCATAGTATCATCAGGATATAAATGAGCTAAATGTGCATTATTTATGATGGCTTCTTTAGCTTTTTTACTTGTGCCATAAGGATTTTCATTACTTGCTAGTTTAATAACTTCTTTTAAACCATATTCTTTAGCAATTAAATCCATATCCTTGCCACTTTCATAAGTTTTAATAGCTTCTAAAAAAGGATTAAATTTCATTACTTTCTCCTGATAAATATGATCCAAGCCATTTTATATGCTCAGCTTTTTTTAATACTCTTTGGACATTTTCATCATCAATATGTCCTTCAAAATCTATATAAAAACTATGCACAAATTCTCTTGTTTTTATAGGGCGTGATTCAAGTTTTGTTAAATTTATCCCCTCTTTTTTAAACTCATATAATAAATCACTAAGCCCACCTGGTTTGTGTGCAGCAAGTGCTAAAATAGAAGTTTTACAATGAGGCATTTGAGGTATTTTTATATCACTTAAAATCAAAAACCTAGTACGGTTTGCCAAATTATCCTCAATCGTTTCAAATAATATAGGTACATTATAAAGTTTTGCTGCAATTTTAGAGCAAATCGCAGCTGAAGTAACATCTTGCGAAGCTAAATAAGCCGCATGAGCTGTGGATTTACTTGCTACAAATTCTACTTCACTTAAATCATGACTTTCTAAAAAATTTCTACATTGATTATAGCCTTGTGGATGAGAATATATGCGTTTAATATCTTTTAAATTTTCACTCATACTTACAAAAGAATGATGAATGTCCATATAAATTTCAGCAAAAATCTTTACATCTTCATATTTTCCAAGACAATCAAGCGTCACACCCACTGCACCTGCTGTATTATTTTCTATAGGTACTACTCCATATTTTGCTTCTTTGTGAGCTAATTCTTTAAAAACATCTTCTATATTTGCAAGTGGAGTATAACGACTCATAGCACCAAAACGCGTTCTTGCTACTTGATGCGTATAACTTCCCTCAGGCCCTAAATAAGCTATGCTTTGAGGCATTTCTAAATTTCTTGATACGGCAAAAATTTCTTGATAAATTGCTTCTATTGCATTTTGATCTAATAAACCATGATTATAATTTTTAAGTCTATTTATAATAGCTCTTTCGCGCTCAGGTCTATAAATACTCCCACCTAAATTTTGCTTAATAACTCCTATATCTTTAACATGAAGCATTCTTTCATTAAGTAAAGCCAAAATTTTATCATCGATAGTATCGATTTTATTGCGTAATTTTTCTATCTCTTTCATTTAAACCTCGATATGTAGTAATCCTTAATACTATCATATACAAAATTAAGTTTAGTTGTATCAAGACCTTGAGTGTTAGAAATTTTACCGCTTAAAACTAAGGCTGTTTGCATGCCAAGCTCATAAGCACCAAGCAAATCACCTTTAAAATCATCACTAATAATCAAAGTCTTTTCAAAACTCACATTACAATCTTGCTGTTTTAATAAATTTAAAGCACTTTCATAAAAAGCCTTGCTAGGTTTTCCTATCACTTTATAATCAAACTCGCATGCATTTTTAAGCATAGACATGATGCTTCCAACGCCTGGATAAAGCCTTGAGTTTTTCTTATAAATACTACCCTCATGCATTGCTATAGCTTGCACGCCATCTTTAATATACTCTATCATATTAGCAAAATCTTGAAATTTAAAATCATCATAACTTGCTAGTAAAAATGCTTTTGGATTTTTATAATCAAGCTCATAACCTAACTCTTGAAGTGAATCTAAAAATTCTTTTGCCCCAAAAGCTGCTATTTTACAAGGTTTTAAATAATCTTTTAAAACACAAAAAGGATCAATATAAACCTTTTCATTAATTTCAAAACCCAAATTTTGCAAATAATTTAAAAAATCTAATTTTTTGGTATTATTAGTAATAATTACATAAGGAATTTTTTCTTTATTTAAAGATTTAATGAGTTCTAAAGCACCATTTATAGGACTTTTATCATGATCTGAAATCAAAGTTCCTTGCACATCTAAAAACAACATTTTAATCCTTTAAAAAATCAAGCTCTAAAGCAATTTGATCCTCATAACTTTCTCTTTTTCTAATCATTCTTACCTTGCCATTTTCACAAGCTAGCTCACATACTCTATTACGAGTATTGTAATTACTACTCATGCTAAAACCATATGCACCTGCGCTTTTAACTATGATCAAATCTCCTGCTTTTGTTTTAGCTAGCTTTCTATCTTTAGCTAAAAAATCTCCACTCTCACAAACCCCACCAACAATATCACAAAGGCTTTCTTCTTTATTTTCACTCAAAAGCTTGATTTCATGATAAGCACTATATAAACTTGGACGCAATAAATCATTCATCGCCCCATCAATAATCACAAAACGCTTTTTATCATTAAATTTTTCATATAAAACTTTAGTAACAAACTCGCCTGCATTTGCTACCAAAAACCTGCCAGGTTCCATACCTATACACACATCAAGACCTTGCAAACTTGCTAAAATTCCTTGAGCATAATCATATAAATTTGGCTCTTGTTCATCTTTATAACAAACTCCTAAACCCCCGCCTATATCAAAGAATTTAATATTAATTTTCAAAACTAAAAGTTCTTTTACTAATTTTGCAACAATCGCTGAGGCCTCATGGATACTACTTATATCAAGAATTTGTGAACCTATGTGAAAATGCACTCCAACTGGCTCTAAAAATTGTGAGTTTTTAGCATAAAGATACATTTTTTTAGCACTTTCTATATCTACACCAAATTTATTTTCATGCAAACCTGTAGAAATATAAGGATGTGTTTTAGCATCTACATTTGGATTTACCCTTATGCTTATACGAGCTATCTTTTGACTTTCTTTAGCAATTTGCTCCAAAAGAAGCATTTCTTCATAACTTTCTAAATTTACATAAAGTATGTTTTGCTCTAAGGCATATTTTAATTCATCAGCACTTTTTCCAACCCCGCTAAAAATAATTTTATAATTTTTAGCCCCTGCTTTTAAAGCTCTATAAATCTCACCCGCACTAACACAATCAAACCCACTATCCAAAGAAGCTAAAAGCTTTAAAACACTTAAATTAGAATTTGCTTTGACTGCATAAAAAATTTGTGATTTTCTTGCCTTAAAAGCATCTTTTAACATTGTAAAACGCTCTTTAATTTTATCAAAATCATAAATATAAAATGGTGTGTTGTATTCTTTTGCTAGTTTTAAATAATCCATAAAAACCTCACTTGTAGTTATTTGTGTTTAAAATAATAAAAACTTCCTATACTTATTAAAATAAATACTGGTAGCATTATACCAAGCTCTGGAAGTAAAATTTCATTTTCACTCAATCTTGTTAATAAAAACAACAAACCCCAAACTAAAAGTATGCACACAAAAAACACAAAAGCTAAAAGTGCGAGATTAAAAAATCTTGCTGTTAAAGGAAAATAATAATACACAATAAGCATTAAAAATGGCGCAAAAAATGGTGTAAGAACTAAAGAATATAAACTTGTTCTAAGTGTATTAGTAGAAATATTTTGTTTTGCAAAAATTGCCATACTTTCTAGCGCGTCTAAAATAGAATAAGAAGGATTGCTCTCTACCAAAGAAATTCTTTCTAAAATTTTTGGAGAAAAGTCTTCTAAACCTTTAATATTTTTAAATTCTTCTATACTCAAACCCTCTTTTGAAACAATCAAATTTTGTGGTACATTAGTAGCTTTAGCGTCATTTAAGTTCCAAGAATCTCCATCAAATTTAGCAGTTTTTGCATGGATTGTGCTTTGAATGTCTAAATTTTTTACATCAAAGATTTTTACATTATATAAGGTTTGAGAACTTGTTTTTTGTATATAAATAAATTTATCATTATATTTAATCAAAACTTCCCCACCCTCTCTATCTACAACACCACGCTTGAGAATATTACTTTTATATTCATCTGCATAAGCAAAGGCACTAAAATTAAGTCCTACATAAACACAACAAAAAAACATAGCCCATAAAAAAGGATAAAAAATCACTTGATTTTTACTTAAACCCAAAGCATATAAGCTAACAAATTCATTCGAGCGTATCATATTAAAAATACATAAAACCAAAGCAAGGACTATAGCTAAAGGTAGTATATAAGAAGCTGCTGAACATGTTAAGAAAAATATATATAAAAGCTCTAAATTTGCACTTTTTGGCAGTCTATTGAAATTGAGTAAAAAATCAATCGCTACGAAGAAAAAAGTCAAAGAAAAAAATAAAATAAAAAATGATTTTAAATACAAAGATGAAATATAGCGAAAAAATATACTCATCGTTTAACTTTTTAAAGAATATTTTGAAGCGATTTTTTCTATATCAGAATTTAAAAGCTCAAATAAGGCTTTTTTACTATGTTCTAAAACCTTAGTTAAGCTTTCTTGTTCTTCTTGTTTAAATTTTCCCAAAACATGAGAAATTACATCTTGTCCTTTTCCTACTCCTATGCGTACCCTCTCATAAGCATTGCCACAAAGATTATCTATACTTTTAAGCCCATTATGTCCACCGCTTGATCCACCCATTTTAAATTTCAATGCACCCAAATTTAAATCTATATCATCATGGATTACAATGATTCTATCACATTTATAATATTCACTAACAGCTTTTACACTTTCTCCTGATAAATTCATATAAGTGGAAGGTTTTAAAAAAAAAGTAGAAGAGCCTTTAAAAAGCTCTCCCTTAAATTTGGGATTTGAAAGCTTTGCTGTTTGCAAATCTTTCAAAATTAAGTCAATTAGCATAAACCCTACATTGTGACGGGTTTGGGCGTATTGTTCTCCTATATTACCAAGTCCTACGACTAAGGTCATTTTATCTTGCTTTTTCTACGCCAACTACAGCTACTCTATCAGCATCAACCATAGTTACACCCTCAGGCACAACTACATCGCGGATTAAAAGTGCATCACCAACATCAAGTTTAGTTACATCTAATTCAAAATAATTTGGTAAGTTTTCAGCTGCACATTTTACTTTCAATCTTCTTTTTGATTGGATTAAAACACCTTTATTTTTAAGACCCATAGCTGTTCCTACGATCTTTACAGGAACCATATATTTAGAAATAACACCTTTTTGTGCTACTTTTAAATCTACGTGTTTTAATTCTGCAGTTACAGGATCTTTTTGATAATCAACTACCACAACATTTAATACTTTATCTGCTACTTTTACATCAAAAGCTAAAGTAGTTTTTTTGCGTACTTCTTTAATAAATTCATTTACTTTAAAAGCAGCATTGATGTTTTCTAATCCTTTTCCGTAGATGTTTGCGATTAGATAACCATCTCTTTTTAAAGCTTTGGCAGCTTTTCTACCGATACTCTCTCTAACGATACCTTCTAACATCTGTTTCCTTTCTAAAAAAATAAACGCTAATTATAGCCAAATAAGTTTATAAAGATTTTAAAATATCTTCATAAGCTATGCAAAATTGCTCCAAACCATCATCAAGCAAATCTTTACAAGCTTTACTTAAAGCATCTTTTGAAATATTTGCATTTAATTTTTTCTCTATACACTCATCTTTTAAAGGCTCTTTAAATATAATTTTCTTACCTTTAAAAGCCTTAATAGCATCTAGTGGTGCAGTATTAATAGCTTTATCATAGAGTAATTCTTTAATATAATAATCTTTTTCTAAATCATCACCCTTAACACCTGTACTTGCAAATAAAGCTCTAATATTTGTTTCATTTTGTTTAATGATATAATTATAAGCCTTTGTTGCAGTAAGAATTCCTATATAATTTTTATCTAAAACTTGATTATTTAATAATCTATCAAAACGGCTTACAAAAATACTAATAACTGCTCGAGGCTCTTTTTTAGCTGTGGTATTATTTTTTCTAAATTCTTTTAAACCTAAATTTAAAGCTTCAAAGCATTTTTTAGTTTGCTCAAAATCAAAAATCAAAGTAGCGTTAACATTAATACCATTTTTCATTAATTCTTGCATTACTTCATAAGAAGCTTCTGTAGCAGGAATTTTCATCATCACATTTTCTTTTGCAATTTGCATGTATAATCTTTTTGCTTCGGCCAAAGATAGGCTAGTATTATCTTTTAATCTTGGATCAATTTCAATACTAATAAAACCATCATTATTTTCATAATAATTAATAGCTAATTTATCCGCAGCCTTAGCTATATCTTCTATCGCAAGATACTCATATAAAGCTTTTTTATCTTTAAGATTTGATTTTTTGATTTTTTCTTTATAAATAGCTGAGTTTAAAATCGCATTTTTAAAAATAGCAGGATTTGAGGTAGCACCATTGATTGTTTTTGAGTAAATTAAATCTAAAAATTCATGATCTAAAAATTCATTTTCTATAAAATCACACCATAGTGAAAATTTTTTCATTGTATTACCTTTATTATTTCTTTTAAATCTTTCTTATCTATACAAATATCTGCATGAGATTTTAAAATTTCTTTGGCACAAAAAGCTATTTTTAATCCACATTCTTTAAACATAGAAATATCATTAGCTCCATCGCCTACACACATAATTTCTTCTGTTTTTAAATTTAAAAATTTCTTAAGTCTTTGTAGTATAATACCTTTTGAGTTATTAAACATAATTTCTCCGCCAACTTTTCCTGTTAAAAAACCATTTTTACTATGTAAAAAGTTAGCAAAACCAAAATCAAAATGAAGTTTATTTTGTATTAAATCAATTCCTTCATGAAATCCACCACTAAAAACGATTATTTTTATATTCTTACTTTTTAAATATTCACATAATTCTTTAGCGCCATTCATCAAAGGTAAATTTTCACAGCATTTCTTTACCTGCTCTATAGGCATACCTTCAAGCAAAGCTACTCTAGCACTTAAGCTTTCAAAAAAATCAAGCTCACCATTCATTGCTTTGTTGGTGATTGCTTTTACAGCATCACCAACATTATATTCTTGCGCTAAAATATCGATAGTTTCCCCATCCATTAGCGTAGAATCAAAGTCAAAGGCACAAAGCTTTATCATTAAAACTCACGCTTTAATAAAGCTTCAGCTTTTAATATAGTCAAGATATTTTCTTCTCTTTTGCCTATACCAAAAATCATACCTTTTTCTTTTAGTAAAGTTTCAGGTGGCGGATCAATCCTGCTTCTGTGAATTTTAATAGCCTCAGTAAGTCTATCAATCACAAAGCCTGCATTACCTGCAGGAGTTTGATTGCCATTTGCTATACCTTTTAAAACAATATATCTTGTTTGAGGAGTCATTTTAGAACTACCTTGATTAAATCTTTTAGCAAGATCAATCAAAGGCATAACATTACCCCTCATATTAAACACACCTAAAACATAATCAGGTACACTTGGAACCCTAGTATATTCTATAGGTTTAATAATTTCTTGGATATTAAGAATTGGAATAGCGTATTCCTCATCTCCTACCACAAAGCCAACAAGCTGAATAATATCCTCTTCTTTATCTACATCAGGTTCTGCAATTTGCGCTTGTTGTTTTTGCAAAACCTGGTTTAATTTATCATTCATCTTCTTATCCTAGTTTTAAATTTTTTCTAACTACATTTTCTAAGTACTCTGGAGAGTAAGGCTTAGTAATATACTCAGTCATTCCTACTTCCACACCTCTTAAGCGGTCTGATTTACTAGTTCTTGAAGTTACTGCAACAAGTGGGAGGTTTTTATATTTAGAATATTTTCTAATTTCACCTGCTAAGGTATAACCATCCATTCTTGGCATTTCAATATCAATCAACACAGCATCAATATCATGCTCGCCTGATTTAATTGTATTTAATGCTTCAACACCATTAGTTGCTTCTATAATACTTACACCTAGTGGCTCTAATGATTTTTGCATGATATTTCTATCCATTTTAGAATCATCCACTATAAGCACTGTATAATCACTTGGTTTTTCTTTAGTTGTTTTTTTAGATTGCGATTCAATTTGTGCTTTAATATCAACTTTAATTTCTTTAGCTATATCCATCATAGCAGCAACATCGATAATCAAAGTTACTCTACCATCACCACGGATAGTTGCTCCTGCTATACCTTGGATATTTTGCAAATACTCACCCATAGACTTGATAACAATTTCTTCTTGGCCTACTAAAGTATCTACTATAATACCAAGCTTACTTTCTGCCACACCTATAACAACTACATAAGTTTGATCAGTATTTTCAAGCACTTGTTTTACGCCAAATACATCTGAAAGTCTTACTAAAGATAAAACCTCATCTCTTAAGCGAAGTACATTTTTACCTTCAATGGTATAAATATCATCAATTGGCACTCTAACTGTTTCAAGAACACTTGCAAGTGGAATAGCATAAAATTCTTCTTGAGTTCCCACAAGTAAAGATTGAATAATCGCCAAAGTAAGTGGAATTTTAAGCTTCATCACAGTGCCTTTTCCAAGCTCACTATCGATTTCAATCACACCATTTAATTTTTCAATATTAGTTTTAACAACATCCATTCCAACACCACGCCCTGAAACATTGGTGATTTTTGCAGCGGTTGAAAAACCTGGTTTGAAAATCAATGCAAATGCTTCTTTATCACTCATTTGATCAGCTTCACGCTCTGTGATTAAGTTTTTCTCTATTGCTTTTGATTTTAACACATCAGCATCTAAACCTTTACCATCATCGGCAATTTCAACAACGATATGATTTCCTTCATTATATGCTTTAAGATTAACCGTTCCTTTTTCTGGTTTACCATTAGCTATACGCGTTGCTGGATCTTCTATACCATGATCACAAGAATTTCTAATCATATGCATAATAGGATCGCCAATTTCTTCTACAATAGACTTATCAAGTTCAGTTTCTTCCCCTGAAATTTCAAGCTCCATTTGTTTACCAAGTTCACGGCCTAAATCACGCACAACTCTTGGGAATTTATTAAATACTTTCGCAATAGGTTGCATTCTTGTTTTCATAACCGCAAGTTGAATATCTGTAGTGACAATACTAAGTTGAGAAACAACTTGATTTAATTCTTCTAAGAATTTTTCTCCATCATATCTTTCTTCAACATCATCATAAATTTTTAACAAGCGGTTTTTACCTAATACAAGCTCGCCAATTAAGTTCATTAAATGATCAAGTCTTTTAACTTCAACCCTAATTGTTTGATCCATATTTGCACCGCTGCTTCCACCACCTGCTGCAGGGACCTTTTTCTCAGCTGCTGCATTTTGTGCCTGTGGAGCTGGCTTACTTGGGGTTGGAGTTGATTCTTGAGTTTTTTTCTTTTCAGCGCGTCTTGCTTGATCTTCAGCTTTTCTTACTTTTAAAAGTCTTTCAATTTCAGCTTCAACTTCATCATCACTAAGTTTATTTACATCAACTTCAGGTTCTTCAGCTTTTGGCTCTTCTTTAACTTCTTCTTTTGGCTCTTCAGCCTTAGCCGGAGTAATTGATTCTAAACTTTCTCCTTCTGAAATTGCGGTTAATCTTGCACAAATTGGAGCTATATCAAGTCCGATTGCTGTATCATTTCCATTATCTCTAATAGAATTTAATAAAGTTTTCATCATATCAATAGATTCTAAAACTACATCCATTACTTCAGGAGTAATTTTAAGCTCATTATGTCTTGCTTTATTTAAAACATCTTCCATATGATGAGTAAGTTTTGTTAAAACATCAAAATTTAAAAAGCTTGATGATCCTTTAACAGTATGCGCAACGCGGAAAATTCTATTTAATAGTTCTAAATCTTCAGGATTTGCTTCTAATTCAACCAAATCATGATCAATTTGCTCGACTAATTCAAAGGCTTCAACTAAAAAATCCTCAAGTATTTCTTGAATATCTTCCATTTTTACTCCTCACCTTTTTCATGTTTTGCTATGATACGAGAAATTTCAGCAAAGAAATCACTTGCATTAAATTTAACTAAATACCCATCTCCACCTGCTTCTTTAACACCTTTATCACTCATAAATTCATTTGATAAAGAAGAGTTAAATACGATAGGAATATTTTTAAATCTCTCATCATCTCTAACTTTTGCTGCAAAATGGAATCCATCCATTTGTGGCATTTCAACATCACTTACAATAATTTTTAAATGTTTATTTAAATCACTGCCATAAGTACTATAAAGCTCTTCTAGTTTATGTAAACCTTCAACACCATCTTTAGCTTCAATTACTTTAAGACCAATTTTATTTAGTAAATCTTTAACAAGTTTTCTTGCAGTTGAACTATCATCAAGTGCTAAAGCCATACCTTCGATTTTTTGAATTTTATCATCGTCAATATCAGTTTGCGGGGTATAAATTCCAAGTTCTTGCACTATACTTTCTAAATCTAGGATAAGTAAAACCTCATCTCCTTCGATCTTAGTTACACCAGTAATTTTACCCTTATCTAAACTACCCGCACTTGTTGCAAAAGTAGCTGGCTCAATATTTTTCCAGTTAATTCTACGAATTCTTTTCGCCTCATGGACAATAAAACCGATTAAAACATTACTAAATTCAGTAATGATAACTCTAGGTTTTATATTTGTCATTTCTGGTTCTTGAATTTGCATCCATTTTGCTAGGTTGATTACAGGAATCACCACGCCACGAAGATCAAAAATACCTTCTACATATTCAGGCACTCCTGGAATTTCAGTCAAAAAAGGAATTTTAATGATTTCTCTAACCTTAGAAACATTTACACCATAAATTCCCTCATAGACTTTATCGTGGCCTTGCTTAAAGATGCGAAAATCAACAAGTTCCATTTCATTTGAACCTGTTTTAACGACATTCTCATCAAACATTATGCCTCCTTAAGTTCTATTTTGTGAAATCTGATTTCTGGCTCATATTTTACTATAAAAAAACTTTCCTTGTATGCAAAAGTAGCTAAATTTAGATATTTTATATCTTCATTTTTTAAAAATACATCTTGATGATAATGACCTTCTATTACAAAGTCTATATTATAGTGCTTTAAACGCTCTTTTACTAAAGCAGAAAAATGGGGAATTTTTCTAATAAGTTGTTTTTTGTTTTGATTTTTTAGAATTTTTTGAGTAATTCTTTCTTTACTAATAACATTTAAAAAATTTAAAAAAAGTAGCAAATAATGATTTCTCAAACTCTTTAAGCAAAACTGCAAAAAAGGTTTTAAAAAAATATCCCCATGGGCTAATTTTACTAAGGTTTTATCTTGAAATTCGCAAAGCAAGGGTTGTTGTTTTATACTAAAAACTTTCACTTTTTTAAAAAATTTAGCTAAATTAAAATCATGATTGCCTTCTAAATAAATGATTTCAATTTCATACGCAAGTTCTTCAAGTAAGTCTATATAAGCTTTTGCAAAATCATGCGTGGCCTTTACTTCATAAATTAAAAGATCAAATATATCACCCATTAAAAAAAGCTGTGGAGTTTGAATTTTTTTATTTTTTAAGGCTTGCAAAAACTCCCAAAAACCACGCCTATTTTTATTTTCATGCGCATCGGCAATAAAAATAGCATTTTCTTTTATAATTATTTTTTGCAAAAATTAAAATTCCAAAGCTTTGTATTCTATAGAAATGATTTCAAATTCACTCTCGCCTTTTGGCAAACGCACTTTAAAATCATCCCCTTCTTTTTTACCAAGCATTGCTTTAGCAATAGGTGAACTAATGGAAATATAGCCTTTTTCTAAATTTCCTTCATTTACCCCTACCAAAGTATAAGTGCTTTGTTTTTCACTTTCTAAATCCTCTACAACAACAGTTGAGCCAAATTTCACACTATCATGCTCATAAGAAGATGGATCGATGATTTGTGCTCTTGAGATCAAATCTCCAAGTTCAGCAATCTTTCCTTCTATAAAAGCTTGTTTTTCTCTAGCCGCGTGATATTCTGCATTTTCTTTTAAATCTCCATGGCTTCTTGCTATGTCTATTTCTTCTACTACTTTTGGGCGTTCAACTTTTTTTAAATGCTCTAATTCTTTTTCTAATTTCTCATAGCCGTATTTACTCATAGGTTCTTTTTGCATGATTTATCCTTATTTGATTTCATAAAGTATTTTAGCTAAATTTTTTGCACTTGCAAATTGCAAATATTCTTTTAAAAAATCTACTTTATCAAAAAATGCCTTATAATCGTATTTAAGATAAGCTTGATATAAATTTTCCACATTCACTTGCTCTTGTAAAAATTCAGGATTAAGCTCGCTTTTTCCTGCAAAATCTAAAAAGATATTTGCAAGGCCTATATGTTTGAGTTTTACAAAACATCTTGCGATAAATACATCAATAGCTTTAGCTTTATAAGCAAGCACAAAAGGCGTGCCGACCAAAGCTGCTTCAAGTGTAGCTGTGCCACTACAAATAAAAGCAAAATCAGCATTTTTTAGAACCTTTGGGGTGTTAGTTTGAATTTCAAAATTACTCATTTCCCCGTAAATTTCTAATCTTTTTAAATTAAACTCGGGCACACAAAGGATTTTTTTACCTTTAAATTTAGTGCTTAACTCTCTAAAAATAGGCATCAAACGCTTTATTTCACTTTTTCTTGAGCCCGGTAAGAAAGCAATGATTTTTTCATCATCTTTTTTTGAAAGTATAGAATTTATATCTTCTTGATTTTTAAACTCTTTTATCTCATCTAAAAGCGGATGTCCCACATAAGTGCTTTTACTAAAAAACTCACTATCAAAAGGTAAAATAGAAGCTAACACATCAAAATGACTTTCTATGATAGGAATGCGTCCTTTTTTCCATGCCCAAACTTGAGGTAAAATATAATAAATTCTTTTTACTTTGGAATTTGCTTTTTTTAAAGCCTTTGCAAAAGGTAAGTTAAAGGCAGGAGAATCTATACATAAAATCGCATCAATTTTTTGAGCAAAACTTAAACTCGCTAGCTCTTTTATGGCTCTTTTAGCTTTTAAAATGAGCGGCAAAACCTCTATAAAACCCATAGCACTAAACTCATGTGAGCTATAAAGTGGCTTGGAATTTAAACTAAATTCTTCACATAAATTCTCATCATAAATTCCCATTAAATCAAATTCTTTATACTCATTTTTATAAGCTTTTAAAACTTCTTTTAAATGTAAATTTGCTGAAGGCTCTAAGGCGCAAACTAAAAAGGTTTTCATTTGAAAATATCCTCTATTGTAGATTTAACAAAGTCTTTTAATTCGTCTGAAAAAGTATAATTTTTATTATAAAAAAACAAATTAACTTTTATACTTTTATCTTCATAACTTAAATTTTTATTTTCAAATATTGCTTTAAAGCCTTTTAATTTAAATCTAGGATTATCTTCTATTTTTAAGCCTTTTGGATCTATAAAATATATAAAAAAATCTCCACTTTGTTTATTTTTTAACCAAAATATAAAATCAGGATAAAATTTTCTTTCTTTTTGTTGTTCTTCATCAAAATAAGGGATATAAATTTCATCTTGATTTTCTACCAATTTAGAAAAATACCATTCATATTGTTCAAAAAAAGATGATTTTAAATTACTTTCTAAATCTTCTAAAAATTCTTTTTCACTTTTATTAGAAATGGCAAAATTAATCTTATTTTCTTTATCATTTTTATTGTAAATGATTAAAGGGCTATAATAATGCTTGCTAAGTTTTGCACTAATTATATAGTTTTGCACTTCCTTGCTTTTTTGACTTTCTTTTATACCTTGCATTAGCTCATCTAAATTTATTTTTTTATTTTCAAAATCTGCTTTTAATTCATCTTCACTTTTTGCATTCAAAACATCTTTTATAGTCTTATTGATTTTTTTAACTGTTTCAAAATCTAACTTTGCTTGTATATTTTTATGGTGCGTTATTTCTTCCTTTAACTTTACAAATTTATCCAAAACTTTGGCATTAGAATTTAACACGCTATTGATTGTTTTTAATGTTGTTTTTTCATTAAATTCTACATTGCCTCCTGATTGTATTTTACTTTCTTTGTCATCGCTAAATTTATAAAATTCTTCTAATGTGGAATATTTAAAATTTTTATACAAACACTGCTCTAAAATCAAAACATCCTCATCGTAAGATTTTATAAATTCTTTTAAAGATTTTGCTTCTTTTTCTGAAATTCTATAGATACTATTTAGTTTATTTTCATTTTTATATTTTGGCACAGGTAAATTAAACGACAATTTTGAATTAATATCTTTAAATCCTTTTAAATGCCTACTTTCCATAAATTCGCATTCTATACCCTCTATGATAGCTTTTATGGCTTCATTATCACTTGCCATTACAAAAAGAGTTTCTAAACCGCATGCTAAATTTACACATCGCTCATCGATTTTAAACATCTCTTTTAAAGCATTTAATCTCTTTCTTATATTTAAAAAAGGTTCTATTCTGACACCTCTTCCTATAGTTTGCAAAACATATTTTTTAGCATTAATGCTTCCTATATTGATAAAAGAAATTAAATTTACGCGGTTGCTATCCCAACCTTCTGAAAAAACCTTACTTCCTAACATTATATTGATAGAAGATTGTGAGCTATTGATGTTTTCAAAATGACTTTGTGATATATCACTTATGCTTTCTACCCCAAGCTCAAGTAAAAAATCTTTTTCCCATTCTTTTGCATTTGAAATATTTAAAAGCATGAAAGGTTTGTTTGAATTTTTACTCTTAAAAGCCAATTCTTTATCATTCCCTTTAATGCTATAACATTCTAATTTTGCATTTGCATTTGCATAAAAAATATTTTCTCTAAGTTCATCGTTATTTGCATTTTTTATATATTTTAAAAAATCATCGCTTAGTGTATTTATACCAAAATACAAATTTTGATTTTGAAGTTTTTCATAAAGCTCTAAAGCTATATTGCCTACATCTACTTTATTTTTTAATACATTATACACTGCCTTAAAATACGCTTTTATACCCGCATCTTGAGTATTTACTTTATCAGAAACTGCTATGATTAAAGGATTGTGATATATAAAATCTTGTCTTTTTAAAAATAATTCTTCTTTTGATTTTACAATAGCATTGAATATTATAAAACTTTCTAAAATCGTTTTAATTTTTGCTTCTTCGTTATTTTCACTTTTAAAATCTAAATTCTCATTTAAAACTGCTATATTTTTACCATATCCTTCTTGATTGAATTTTTGAAGATTATAATTATAAGCACAAGTTATAAAATCTATTTCATCTTCAAAAGTAGCAGAAAAATTAAAAACAAAGCCTTTTGGAAATTCATCTTCTTTGATAAAACCTCTAGCAAGCTCATGATAATAGTTTTTTCTTAGTGATGTTTTACTATCACCTCTATGAGCTTCGTCTAACAATATATACCAACCATCTTTATTAAGATAATTTTTATAGTTTAATCTTTTTGCTTTTTTATCTTTGCCTACATTTTCTTCACTCTCAAGTAAATCACTTCTTGCAAAATACACCACCGCTTCATTTAACAAACTAGCTTCTTTTTCTATGCTTTCAAAATCTTTTAAATCTTTTATTTTGATAAAATTGCTGTGATGATTATTGTATTTGGCTATATTTGCTTTGAATTGATTTAAAATCTTATCATTTGGTGCTAAAAGCATGATAGGCTTTTTAGGTAATTGATTATTTTTAATAAATTCATGTATCAAAGCTATAAGTTTGATCATAACTATAGTTTTACCACTTCCTGTAGCCATCCAAAATGAAGCTCTTGCGATATGTTCTTTTTGTAATTTTAAATTCTCGCTTTCATCTTGATAAAATTCTAAAAGCTTTCTACATTCTTGATTGTATTCATGTGAATTTAATTCATCTTTCATATAAAAAGAAAGTATGGCTAAAGCATTTTTAACACTTTCTTGCTGATAAAATTGTAAATTTATAGCTTGAGAAAAATTACTAAAATTATAACTTTCATCAAGCTTTTGCACTAGTGATTTATCATGGATAAATTTATTTAACAATAAATGTGTTCTTGTGTTTTGTTTTGCTTTAGCCATTATTTTCCTTTAAAGCTTTAATTGTTTTTATCATTTTCAGTATGTAAGAATTTTTTACATACTGAAAATTCTTGCAACCGCTTATCTTGCAAGTGGTATAAAGAATGATGTTATTTCAATTGCTATTTACTCTCTAATTTTTAAATCTTCTTGTTTTAAAATATTAAAAATATTATCAATAATTTTTTGATTATAGTTTTTTATTATTATTTGAATTTTCTCTAAGATCTTATCTTTATCGCAAAAACTTTCTTTACTTTTTATCCAATCTTCAGTATTTATTTTTTTCCAATCATGCCAGTTGTTTTTATAATATTCAATTATATTACTATAAAAAACAATATCAAGATTATTATGAAAATTAATAATATTTATCAAATATCTATTAATATTATCAATATCTTCTTTAGGATTAAGAGATATAGCAATACCTATTGGCAAAATATCATCTACTAAACAAATAGAATTAACTATATTTCTGTATTTTTGGACTTCTTTTTCTTCATAATTCTTACCCAAAAACTGATCATAAGAAAAATGTCCTGTAATATCATATGGATTTTTCTTTTTTGGAACCCACTCTGTAGTAGTATAAGTCTCTTGTCTATATTCAAGATTAATAAAAAAATGTTGTTTATTTTTTTCTATTTCATTATACAACTTATTGATATTACCAATATCATAATCATTGTATTTTTCGATTTTTATATCATAAATTAACTTTATATCATCATTAAACATATTATTGATATTATTTTCATTAAAAATGCATTCAATAGTTTTTTGTGCTACATCTTTATTTATATACTTTTTAGATAAAGTTTTAAGCTTTTCTACTATATCAATTTTATCATTTTCTATTTCTTGAACAATATCTTCGCCATTATTTGTCATGAGATTATTGTTTTCAAATTCTTTTTGTATAGATGTAAGCTCATTAAGAAAAATTTCAGTTGCATTTGATTGATTCACAAAAAACGGCGTTTGCAATTCACTTCTACTGCTAAAATAATCGGCAACATAAGATTGAACATCCATATATCGAATAGAATCTGTTTTATGCGCTAAGATTGATTCTATAATAGCATTTGTAAAATAACTACCCTTATCATCACCCATTGAAGATTGATTATTCATAGAAGAAAAGAAAAAATGACATTTTTTAAAAAAATGTTGAGTTAAACTTTTTTTGACAGATGCTTGATCAGATTCTTTGATATATTGTTGTCCTGATTGACAAGCATCAATTATTTTAATTACCATTTCTGCATCTAAACTTTTAAGCATATTATCCAATTCATCATTAGATAAACTCGTCGTTTCAAATTGCTTATCAGTAAAATTAATTGGCAAATAATAAAATCGCTCTTTAAATAATCCATGTCCAGTATAATAAAATAACAACTCATTAATTTTAAATTTTTCAAGTTCTCTAATAATTTTTGATAATTCACTTTTTAATTGTTCACTTTGGTAATTTTCAAAAATATGAATTTCAAATTTTTTGCTCAAGTTTAATATTTTTTGCATTGAACTAATATCTTCTCTGCAAAAATGTAATTTATTTAAATTTTGATATTCAGAATTTCCCACTAGAATTGCTATATTTTTCATTTTATTTCTCCCACCAAATTAGATTTTTTAGTTTTGGATATTTAATTAAGTCTATATTTTCTAAATTTATAATCTCATCGTTTTCAAATTTGCAAGATTTTATGCCATTTTCATCTATAAAAATATTTTTGATTTTAAGTCCTAAAAGATTTGACATCGTTAAAAATATATCAAATTCTTTATCATAAGCTTTCATATCAAGGCATATATTCTCGCCTTTTTTAAGTGCTTTTATAAGTTTGCGTGATTTTCTATAATCTATAAGTGAGTTTTTATCAAGCTCATACTCACAATTTTCTAAACTTTCTTCATAGCTTTCAAGTTCATAGTATCTAAAAGCGCCACCACCTTTAAATTCTACTTCTTTGCTTATACCACAAACAAAACCATTTAAAACTTTTTTCATTCTTGGGATGATGACTTTGTAAAAATGCTCTCCCATTTCCACTCCAAGCCATTTGCGTTTTAGCTTATGTGCAGTAGCTATTGTTGTACCGCTACCTGCAAAAAAGTCTAAAACAAGTGAATCTTGATTGCTACCTATATCACAAATCCTTTTCAAAAGCTTTTCAGGTTTTGGTGTATCAAAAATTTTTGCTTCAAAAATACTTTTTAGTTCTTTACTACCAACACCACTACCGACAAAATCAATATAGCTTTTAGGTGGATTTATTTTTTTTATTATTGCATAATAATTGTCATTTTCATCAATTTTTATTTGCTTTTTGTCCAACCATTCTTTTTTCAAAACAATATATCTATTATTAGCTTTACGGATGAGTATATCTTCTTTAAAAGTATTAAATTTATCTAACGACCAAGTCCAACGTCCAAGTCTAACACCTTTTTTTGGAGGACGGATTATTTCATAACCCTTCTCCAAAAAAGATAATTGACTTACATAAACTTCTTCTTCGTTATTACTAACTTTTGCCAATTCTTTATCGTAATCATCTTTAGCAAAAAAATCTTTAGTTTGTGGGTTATAATAAATACTATATCCCAAATTTGGTCTAGCGTTTAAAGTTCCACCAGCACCACCAGTTGTAAGTCCAGAACCTTCATAATAAAATTTCCCCGTTTTTTCATCTTTAAAAACCTTTACTTTTTCCTCTTGTATTATTTGATTAATTGGCTTCGATTCAATATTTTTAGCATAACAAAGGATGTATTCTTGATTTTCTTGAATAGTGTTTGTATCATTTTGAGTATTTCCCTTAAGCCAAACGACATTTGCTACAAAATTTTCTTCACCAAAGACTTCATCACATAAAATCTTGAGCCTTGCTTGTTCATTATCATCTATACTTATAAAAATACTCCCACTGCTTTTTAAAAATTCTTTTGCCAATTCTAAACGATTATCTATCATAGCAAGCCATGAAGAATGATTAAATTTATCAGTATATATAAAACCATCATTGCTTGTGTTATAAGGCGGATCTATGTAAATTAGATCTATTTTACCTTGATATTTTGGCATTAAAGAATTAAGTGCTTGAAAATTATCTGCTTTTATAAGCTCTCCGTTTAAAATTTCATCTAAATTTTCAAAACTTTGCAAAAGTTTATAATAATTTTCCTCACTTAAATATTTCGTATCAAATGGTAAGAATTTGTATTTTTCATCATTTATAGCATTTATATCAAACTCATCATTTATGAAATTTAATTCTTTCCATTCTGTAGTTTGCTCATTAAAATTTACATCTTTGTAGATGGATTTTAAAATTTCATCAGCGTTGTTTGAATGTGATTTAATGGTATCTAAGCTAAATACATAGTGAGCGTTTTTAGCAAATTTTGGCTTTAACCATATAGCTTTTAACTCGTTTTCAAAGTCAGCTATCATGTCAATGATAGCAAAAGCGATTTGTTTTAGATCGTTGATCTCATCTATCTTTTCTTTAGTCCAATCAGTAATGCTATCATTCACATAGGAAAACAACCACAAATCAAATTGTTCTTTTAAAAATTCTTTCGCATTTTTATGGATGAAAAAATCTACTTCATTTTGTTTTTTATAAGTTTTAAAAAGCTTTTTTAGCTCTTCTTCTTTTATGTTTATTTGTGCATTTTTTAAAGTCTTTAAAAAAACATCGCTAAATTCACTTGAGTTTTGTTTAAAAACATTTGCGCCATCATTATTTTTAGAATTTATCACTTTTATATTTATATTATCATCTTGTATATTTTGCAAATAAAAATTGATTTTACTTTTATTATTATCAGCATTTTGCTCATACTCATCGGTAAGAAAATTTAAAGTATATTTTTTATCTTCACTTCGCAAGCTTAAAGGATTGTAAATAGTATCTGATTTTACATAGTATAAATTTTGTGTTTTATAAAAAAGACTTGTATCTTTTGAATTTGAATATACCCTTGCATAGATATTTTTATACATAGGTGTATCGTAAAAAAACGGCGTTCCTGTTTCGTTTAAATAAGTGCTAAAAAAATTATAAAGTTTATTATAAGTATCTGTATAAAGATTTTGTGTGTCTAAATAGTCTTTGATTTTTTGAAAATATTTTTCTTTTATAACGAGTAAATTTGTAAAACCATTTTTAGCTTGATTTTGCGAGTTTTTGATTTTCGCACCTAAATAACAATCTTCTAATTTTGAATAAAATGCTTTTTTATAATCCATACTTTACCTTTAAATTTGTAAGTTAAAATAATATCTTTTTTTGACTTAAAAAAATGAATAAATATTGCGTTAAAAAAGTAAAATTTACTTGCTAAAATAGCAAGTAAATTTAATAAATCGGAGTTGCTTCAACAATAGCAGGAGCAAAGAAAAATAACTCTTTTAACTCTATCGGCACAGAAGGATTTACAGTGCAATCATCTAAGCCAAAACGATTTTCTATAGGCACGCGCGCTTCATAAAAGGTACTCATGCATTTTACCCCGCCATGAGTTAAAGATCTAATTTGCACAGCTGAACTTGTAGTAGGCATGATAGAAAAAACCGTTTGCATTTGCCCATCTTGCAAATCTTGCTTGCAAGATTTCACTCCAAAAGATTTTTCACTTAAGACAGCTAAACATACATCAGCACCTCTAGGGTTTATAAACTGCACATAGCCAAAAGGGCGTTGCACGGCATATCTATCTTTTTGTTTCAATTCTTTGCTAAGTATTATTTCCCTTAAAAACCAATTTTGCTCTTCTAATATTTCAGAGCTATATCTAAAAGGACTAAGTGAAATTCCCGTTTCTAAAGATCTTATCGCGAACATAGGTGTAAAATCTTCTAAATCATCAAATAAAACTTCAGCTTTTAAAAAACTTAAAATAAAGCAAAATAAAATACAAATTTTTCTCATCATCTTCTCCTAAGGTCTTCTAAAATTTACAGGAAAATGATCCGAAGCTAAAAAAGTCCTAAGTCCTGCTACAGCTAAGATTGCAAGAATTCTAGGCGGACTATATAAAGATGTAGTGCTTGAATTTCCCGTAATTGCATAATCAATTGTATTGCCACCTGTTTGTGTAAAAGAAGGAGGTGCGACTATATTAATGCGAGATCTTAAATCCGGATCAATTAAATTTACAATAGTCCCAGGAGGTCTGTTGAAATCCCCTAAAATCATCCAATTAACCTGTGGCATATTCCTAAAGTGCATATCCACAGCACTTATAATAGCCCCTGCATCATTACCGCCTCTTGATAAAGCGTGTATGCTAAAAAACGCATCATTTCCTATACGAATTCCTATAATAGGCCTTGAAGCAACGGTTGGAGGTGGTAAAACTATCACCTCATCAGCTCGCGTTCTACTCACAATAGCCATATTTACGCGATTTGCCCCAACATCAACTCTTGAGTAGTATATATAAACTGAATTTGGACGACTTGATGAGCCTAAATTCCACTCATACTCATGAATAGGAATGCCAATTCCCACGGGTTGAACTTGTCTTGGCGTCATTATAGCAGTACTTGGTAAAACTCCTGCTTCTTGAACAGCCAAAATATCCATAGGATTAGCACCGGTTACAAGCTGTCTTATACTAATATTCCACTTACTTTCAGTAGAAGCTGATGCACCTTGTAAATTCCAAGTACCACTATTATAATTTTCCAAAGCAGCAAATAATAAATTAAAACTAAAAATCAAAAATACTATCTTTTTCATCATCACTCTCCCGTATAAGCATAAGGCGATCTTGTTTGAAAAGCAGGCGCGCTAATGCTCCATTGTCTATCTAAATTTTTTTCTTTTGATTTCAAACAAGGTGTCAAATAAATACTATAATAGTCAAAATAAAATTCCTCCATTACATTTCCAACTGTCGTTTGTATACATTGTTGTGTTGCAAAATTTTGAATTTGATAAGCACCATTGCTCATAGGATATAATCTCCAAAATTGTGCAAAATTTGTCTGATCGCAAGGATAATGTACTATACCATTACCATAAGCATTTAAGCAAGTTAAAGTTTTTGCATTTTTAATCATCACAGTATTATTTGGAAATTCAATGAGTTGCCACACTCTTGCATCACCAAAAGATTTACTATCAAATAAATTATACCCCCATATCCAATTGCCTGGATTTAAAGCCCAAACCGTTAATGCAGCTCCATTTGGGTTCATAATAGTTACAAAATCGCTTACAAATCCTATATTTTCATACAAAGCATTTGAAGTAAATCCATTGCTTGATGTAAGCCTTGGTAATGGTCCTTTTACAGCATTATCTCCTTTAAAAGTATTGACTTTCATAAGAGGTGGCTCAAGTGGTATAGCTGGGATTTTCTTACCTTCCACTAAAGTTGGTGTTTTTTGTTTAGCCGGTGGAGTTGGATTTTTACCTATTTTCAAAGGATCTCCATCGCTAAATTCTCCAAAAGAACGCCCTAAAGGATTGATTTCTTTAGAAGAACATCCAATAAAAAAAGTTATAAATACGCTCAATATCATCATAAATCTAAGTTTTTGCATATTCTCTCCTTAAAAAATATAAATTTAAATATATTATCATAATTTTAAATAAATTTTGATAGAAAATATCATTTAATAAAATCTTCTTAGATTGATCAAATATTTTAAAAATGAATTGTTATAATTTTATTAATTTTAATCTAAAAAGGAAAAATTATGGATATTGTACAAAGATTTATAAATTACACTAAGATTAATACCACTACAAGTAGAGAAAATGGCGCCAAAGGCATTATGCCATCAAGCCCTAATCAAATGGAGCTTGCAAAATTACTTGAAAAAGAATTACAAGAACTAGGTTTAAAAGATATCAAAAGAAGAGAAAACACCATCACCACAGCTCTTTTACCAGCAAACACTCCAAATGCTCCTAAAATAGCCTTTTTTGCGCATTTAGATACAAGTATGGAACAAACTAATGACACCAAAGCACAAATCACTAAGTATCAAGGTGGAGATATATGCTTAAATAAAAACTTAGATCTTTATTTGAAAGAAAGTGAATTTAAAGAGCTTAAAAACTACATAGGAGATGATATTATCCACACTGATGGCACAAGCTTGCTTGGAGCTGATGATAAAGCAGCTATTGCAGCTATTATGGATATGCTTGAATTTTTTGTTAAAAATCCTGATATTAAGCATGGTGATATTTATGCTTGCTTTTTACCTGATGAAGAACAAGGTTTAAGAGGGGCAAAAGCTTTTGATATAAAAGAAATTAATGCTGACTTTGGATATTGTTTAGATTGTTGTGAGATAGGAGAATTTATTTATGAAAATTGGAATGCAGGAGATTGTGAAGTAGAATTTATAGGAAAATCTGCTCATCCTATGAGTGCTAAAGGAAAATTAGTTAATTCTTTACTTTTAGCACATAAATTTATCTCTATGCTTCCAAATGGCGAAGCACCTGAATACACAGAAAATAAAGAAGGATATTTTTGGGTTAAAGAACTCAAGGGAAATAGCGCTAAAACTATTTTAAAAATAGATATTAGAGAATTTGATGATGAAAAATACAAACAAAGAATGCAATTTTTACAAGATTTAAACGATAGTTTTAAAAAGCTATATGGAGAAGAAAGAATTAACATTAAGCTTAACGATCGTTATAAAAATGTCTTTAATAGTCTAAAAACAACCAAATCTTTGCCTATTAAACTTGCTTTACAAGCTTATGAAAATTTAAATATCAAAACTAAAATCATTCCTATGCGTGGAGGATACGATGGAGCGGTGCTTTCAGAAAAAGGCCTGTCTTGTCCAAATATCTTTACCGGAGCACATAATTTTCATTCTATTTATGAGTATTTACCTGTTAAATCTTTAAAAGCAGCAAGCAAAGTTATACAAGAAATCATCATCCTAGCTGCAAAATAAATTTAAGCCTTTTAAGGCTTAAATTTATAATAACACAAAAGCAATTACAACCACCGAAACAACACAACCTAAAGCAGTTCTTTTAACAATTTCTAAAGGACTAACCCCTGCTATAGCTGAAACGATAATGCAAGCTCCCAAAATAGGCGAAAGGTATCTTCCAAGCACTGCTGACATTGCCACTGCAGTACCAAGTTTAACTTGATCAAAACCAAGATCTTGAGCATGAATAGTTACAGCCTTATTAAATGCCATAGCAGCAGCATCACCACTACCTGTAACCATAGCCATTAAAAATGGTATAAAAGTTCCACCAAAACGCACATAATGCTGTTCATTTTTAAGCCATTCTATGATAATATCAATTACACCGCATGCTTTTAAACCTGCAACAAAAACACTAGCAGCTATGATAATCCCTATAATCTCTGCATAAGATTTTCCCATACCATTGAAAAACTCTTTAAAAATATTATCAGGCTTACTCATAGTTACTACCAAAGCTATAATCGCCCCTAAAAGCATAGCTTCAGCAACTCCAACTTCTTTTGTCCATGTTAAAAACTCATAATCATTTAAAGGACTTGCGCCTATGATTAGTACAATTAAAGGCACTAAAGGCATAAGCGCATAAAATGCATTTAATTTTTCAATATTATCTTCAGTCTTGTTTTGATTAGCCACTTCAAAAACTTGCCCTTTTTGATAATCTTTAAAAATCACTGCCATAATCATCAAAGAAATCATCACTATCACTCCTGCTGTTAATGCATTTGGAGTTTGAGTTAAAACAATTTCTTGTATATTTTTCCCTGAAATTCCAGAAATCAAAGCCGTATGAGAAACACCTGGACTTAAAATTCCTCCTATAGTTCCACAAAGCACTGTTGCTGCTGCCATGGCAGGTTTTATACCCGAAGCCATTAAAAGTGGTATTAAAGTCGCACCAACTGCAGCTGAACATCCTGCCGCTGAAGGTATAGCTATAGCGATAAAAAAAGTCACCATAAAAGCAAGTGGGATTAAGAAAAATCCTACATTTTTCAAAGGTGTTGTAAGTATTTTAACCAAATGTTTATCACATTTAGTCACTTTCATCACAAAAGCAAAGCCCATACTCGCACAAATTGCCTTAATCAAAGCAGGTTGCACCATAGCATGTGTAAAAGCACTCAAAGCCTCAATGGGCTTAAGTGAAATCAAACATAAAATAAAACCAACACTAATTAAAGCTGTTTTTGTTTCTACTTTTTTAATAAGCAAATAAACCACAGCCACAATACCAAAAATCGCAGCTAAAAGATAAAAAGTTTGCATTTTTCTCCTTTAGATTTTAGTTATTTGATTGACTTTTAAATATTCTACATTAAAAGGATGACTTAGCTTTAACACATCATGATAACCTATGATTTTTAAGCTATCATCTTGCACTTTTAATGCAGAACCCTCCGGTATAGCATAAACAATGTCTTTTGGATTAGTTAATAAAAACTCTTCCAAACGCTCTTCTCTACTTTCTCCGTTGTGTCCAGGAATTTTCCCGCCAATAAAATGTGGGTTGATTTGACAAGGAAAAACCCCTAAACTATCAAAACTTTTTGGCATAACAATAGGCATATCATTAGTTGTTTTTATGCTAAGGCCTGCTATGTTAGAACCTGCACTCCAACCTATATAACAAGCCCCTTTTTCAATACACTCTTTTAACACTTCAAGCAAATCGTTTTCATATAATTTATGCAAAAGCATAAAACTATTGCCACCACCTACTAAAAAAACCCTTGCATTTAAAATCGCTTCTTTTAAATTTTCAAAATGGTGTAAAGATTTGATATTATCTTTTTTCAAGCCTTCTTTTACCCTAGCTTCATAAGCATCATAAGTCCTTCTAACACCTGCATAAGGTATAAAAAGAATTTCTTCATCTTTCATGGAATTTTCTTTTAAAAAATCATCTATAAATTCTCTAGTATGACTTAAATAAGCACTATCTTTATAGCCAGAAGCACTAAAAAGTAAAAGTTTTGACATCATTCTTTCCTTTAAAAAAATTAATCAAAACTATAATTTTAATATTTAAAAAATGAAAAAACAATTTAGTAATAAAAAAATATTGTATTACTTGTGTTAGAATTTAAAAAAAGGAAAAAACATGAAAGAAATTTTAATAACAAACGATGATGGCTATGAAAGTGAGGGTTTAAAAAAGCTTATAAAAATGCTAAGAAAGCATTTTAAAGCTAAAATTACCATAGTAGCTCCTGCTAGTGAAAAATCAGCATGCTCACACTCCATAACACTAACTAAGCCTTTGAGATTTCATAAGGTTGGTAAAAGATTTTACAAGCTTGATGATGGCACGCCTGCAGATTGTATTTATCTAGCTTTACATGCTTTATATAAAAAGCGTTTGCCTGATCTTGTCATAAGTGGAATTAACAAAGGTGCTAATGTAGGCGAGGATATAACCTACTCAGGAACTTGCGCAGGTGCTATGGAAGCAGTACTTCATGGAATTCCCGCCATTGCTTTATCGCAATTTTACAAAGATAATCAAAAAGAGCTTGATTATAAACTTGCTTTAAAACTTACTAAAAAAATAGTCAAAAATATCTTTGAAAAAGGCTTTCCTTTAGATAAAAAAGAATTTTTAAATATCAACTTTCCTTCTAGTAAAACAGCCTTTCAAGGCTTAAAAATTTGCAAAGCAGGTAAAAGAATTTATAGCTATAAAGCACATTCTAATACAAACCCAAGAGGTGTAGAATACTATTGGCTAGCTGCTGCTAATCTTGATCATGAAAATGAAAAAGATTCAGACATAGCACTTTTAAAACAAGGCTATGCCACAATAACCCCTATAATGCTTGATCTAACAGCTTATAAACAAATGAAAAATCTCAAAAAATGGATGAAAAATGGATAGATACACGCGTATAAAATGGCTTATTAATGAAGAAAATTTTATCAAAATTCAAAACACTAAAGTTTTAGTTTGTGGGCTTGGTGGAGTTGGTGGAATTTGTGTTGATGCGCTTTTTAGAAGTGGCTTTAGTAATCTAACTTTAATTGATGCGGATAAATTTGAAACTACTAATCAAAACCGCCAGCTTCATAGTGAAAATATAGGCGAAGAAAAAGCTAAGGTTTTTGAGCGTATTTACAATGCTAAAGGTATAGTCAGTAAAATCGATGATGAGTTTTTGAAAAGTTTTAATTTGAGTGAATTTGATCTTATCATCGATGCGATCGATGATATACCTGCTAAGGTTGCTTTGGCTAATTTACTTGATTTGAAAAAGCAAATTTTTATCTCATCAACCGGTGGAGCTAGAAAGCTTGATCCAACGCGTATTAAAACGACAAGCATATTTAAAACACATGGCGATGCTTTAGCTAAAAAATTCCGCTATGAGCTTAGAAAATCAGGCTTTAAAGGGGATTTTGATGTGGTATTTTCAGATGAAGAAGCCCATTGTAAAGATCTTGGCTCATTTATGGGTGTAACAGCTTCTTTTGGACTTGCTCTAGCTTCTTTGGCTTTAAGGAAAGTGCTTGATAAGAAAGCTTGATATAAAAGACTTAGCTCCTTGTATCAAGCTTTTTAAGCAAAGCGTATCCATTCTTTGTAAAAATGATTATACAAAAGAACAAATTCGTGCTTGGATTAATATAAACCAAAAAGCTTGGGAAGAAAAATTTCAAAATCAACTAGGTTTTATTTATGAAGAAAAAGGCCAAATTGTATCTTTTATAAGTATAAATTTAGAAGAAAAAACACTCGATCTTTGCTTTACTCATGCAAACTATGCTCATCAAGGTTATGGTAAAGCTTTATTAGAATTTGCTCTTAAAAACTACCCTTATAGTGAAATTTATACTTTTGCTAGTCTTAGCGCTAAAAATTTCTTTTTAAAAGCAGGATTTAAAATCATCAAAGAAAACATTGCTATAAGAGATCAACAAGAATTAAAAAATTTTTTCATGAAAAAGAAAATAAAACGATTTTAAAAAAACAAACAAAATGCATTTTATCTGCTTCTACTTTAAAATTTTTAATGTCTTAATTACACTCAATAAAGGTATTATAAAAGATAATAATAAATTTTTCACTACAAAGATAAAAATTATAAATATCATCAAGCTAAGTAAAAACACAAACTGGAATTTAAAACAATATAGACAAATTGTAGGTTTTATAAAAAGTAACAAAATTTACGCTTTTGTCTTAAATATATAAATGTAAATGATTAAAAAAGCTTTACCTAAGAGAAGAAGTAGTAAAACTATATCTAGATCAATTATAAACAAGGATTTTATATGTTAGCTTTAAGCACTCATCTTTTTTTGGCTATTTCTTTGATATTACTTTCATTTGATAAAGTCAAAATTTCGTATATTTTTTTACTCTTTTCAGTCTTGTTGGGATATGTATTTAAAATTATAGATATAACTTTTATAGTGATTAATGTATTAGTTTTTATAACGGCTATATTGTATCAGTATAAAAAAATTTTCATATTAGAAATAGCTTTATTTATCTATGCTTTAGCTTTATTTCTTCATTTTATCCCTGGTGTAAATAACATCAAAGTTTTAGATCAAGTTTATGCAAGCACAAATAGCGCACCTTTTAATCTTTACTTTAGTATTGACAAGCCACTAGGGGTTTTTATACTTTTTATACTTTTTCCTATTTTATTTAAAAACACAAACTACACCAAAGCTTCAGCGATAAAATGGAGCTTATTGCTTTTATCTCCTATTCTTTTGCTGTGCGTGCCTTGGTATTTGGGTGTTATCAAACTAGAAATAAGCATACCATCATGGATTTTATATTTTTTATTTTCAAATCTTTTGTTAGTTGCTTTAGTAGAAGAAGCTTTTTTTAGAGGTTATCTCCAACAAAGACTTACACAATTTATTCACCCCAATCTTGCTTTATTAATCGCAAGCATAGCTTTTGGATTAGTGCATTATAAAAGCGGTGTTTTGATGATTGTATTTGCTAGTGTTGCAGGCGTGATTTATGGCTTAGCTTATAAACACTCAAAAAGCTTATGGATGAGCGTATTGTTTCACTATGGATTAAATTTAATCCATTTGATATTTTTTACCTATCCATTTTACTTAAAACATTAGCGATTATAGTTTTCTAACTAGAAAAAATAAAGGATGATAAGTCAAGGTATTTTGAAATTCTTTTTCATAGTTTTTTAAAAATGCCTTGCTTATAAAAAATTTATCACTCAAAGCATTTACTCCGCTTAATTTCAAATGCCTAAAAAGTTCCAAAGTATGATCAAATTTTAACTCTTTTAACTCTTCTTTTGTTTTTATGATCTTAAAATTTTTAGAAAGCTTTTGCCTAATTTGCTCTAAAGTTAAATACTCAAGTGATAAATTAGTGCTTTGTTTTATTTGAGTGAAATTTTTTTCTCCAAAAGTAGAAAAAAGCAAAATCCCATTTTTATTTAACATATTTGCAAAATTTTCTAAAAGCTCATCTATCTTTAGCCACTGCATACAAGCATTTGAAGCTATAAGATCAAATTTTTTCGTATAAAAATGATGATTTTTAAGTTCATTCATATCAAAAACACCAAATTCATCAAACTTACAAGGATTTTCAAAAGGATAAATATCATTTAAAAAATAATGCTTAAATTTAATACACTCTTGCAAAGCCTTACTAAAAACCCCTACTCCACAGCCAAACTCAAATACCACTTTAAAATCGCTCAAATCATTCTCACTAAGCATTTTACAAAGCTCTTTAGCCATGTCTTTTTGCACTGGTGTATTTGCACTATAAGTATCTTTTGCTCTTATGAAAGTTTGCAAAGCTCTTCCCAAGTGTGGTATTTAAAAAATGCAAAATGTGGCTCATCGATAAACATTGCCTTTTCTTTAAAAAAATTTAAAACATGTTTTGGTGGAAAGATCTTATCCTCTTTGCTAATTATAGCTTTATCCCAAGTAAAATTTTCATTTAAATCTTTAGTGCAAAACTCATATAAACTTAAAAGTTCTGCTTTTAAATGCTCGTTTTTTTCAAAGTAAAACTCATCACTTAAATTCATTCTTTTTTCAAGCAAATTTGCTTTAAAATCCTCTAAAGCAAACCTTTTCATCGTAAGTTTAAAAATGGCTTTTTTAATCCCAAATTCATCATCTATAGGTAAATTTGTGCCATTTATGGCTATTTTTTTATCAAATTTTATATCTTTTAAAATTTTACTCGCCACGCAAACTCCCATAGAAAAGCCAACAAGAGTGATTTTTTCAAATTTATTAAGATCAAATTCCCAACCAAAACTCGTATAATCATACACCATTAAAACATTTACATCACTTTTTAAATGCGTAAAATGGCTAAAATGCGAGCAAAATCCTGAAAAAAATAAAATCAACTCAGATGAATTTGCATTTTCATGTAAAAAATGAGTTTTCAAAATACCTCCAAAACCTTTTCTAAGTCTTTTTTCACTAAACCAGCATGCAAAGAAAAGCGAATTCTAGCTGTATTTTTAGCCACGGTTGGCTCTTTAATAGCAGGTGCAAAAATACCATTTTCTAAAAGCTTTTGTGAAATTTCACTAGCTAGTGCATTTTGCCCTAAAATAAAAGATATCACATAAGCCTCGCCTAAAACTGCACCTTTACTTGCCAAAGCATTTTTAAACCAAGTGCTTAACTCTAAAAGCTCTTTTCTTTGAGCATTAAATTCATGCAAATGCTTAAAAACATGCAAAGTCCAAGCTACATTGATAGGCGCAATGGCAGTTGAGTATATAAAGGCCCTTGCTTTGTTGATAAAAAAATCTTTTTCATCACTTATCATGCAAGCTCCCATGGAAGCTATGGCCTTACCAAAGGTAAAAACTAAAAAATCCACTTCCTTTTCTAAGCCCAAAAATTTCACATAACCCAAACCATCATCTCCAAAACAACCTATGCTATGAGCTTCATCAATATAAATTTTGATATTTTTAAATTCTTTTTTCAAATTTATGAATTCTTTTATAGGCGCAAAATCTCCATCCATACTAAATAGCGCTTCACTTATGATGATAATATTTTCAAATTCTTTATAATGCTTTTGCACTAAGCTTTGCAAATGCTTTATATCATTGTGTTTAAATCTTATAAATTTAGTCCCGCCAAGCCTTAAACCATCGATGATACTTGCATGAACTTGCTTATCTGCTAAAAATAAAGTATTTTTAATGCTTGCTAAAGCTTGCAAACAGCTAACATTTAAGGCATAGCCATTGTTAAAATGCAAGATTTTTCTGCCTAACTTAGCTTCTAAAAAGCTTTCAAATTCATCAAAAATCGCATAATTTCCACTCAAGCTTCTAGAACTTAAACTAGAAAATTTAAATTCTTTTAAATGTGTTAAAAAATCTTGCTTTAATGCTTTTTCATTGCTTAAATTTAAATAATCATTGCTCGCTAAATTTAGTAATTTTTGCTCATTATAAATAACATATTTTCCCTCATGTTTTAATGAGCGTAGAATTCTAAAATTATTTTGTTGTTTTAGCTCATCTAAAATTTGTGCAATTTGCATTATTGTTTAAGCCTTGCGTAGTTTTGACAACCTTTATCGTATTTCAAATCACAAGCCTTGCCAAAATACTCTAAGGCTTTGGAAAGATCTTTTCTAACACCAGATCCATTTACATACATAACACCAAGATTATCACAACCTAATCCATCGTTTAAATCACATGCTTTTTGAAATAATTCCATTGCCTTAAAATTATCTTTTTTTACTCCAAATCCGTCTATATACATAACTCCAAGATCAGAGCAACTTAAACTATCGTTCAAGTCGCAAGCTTTTTGATATAATTCAACCACCTTAAAACTATTTGTTTTTACACCTTCGCCTACACTATACATAATGCCGAGATTATAACAACCCGTTCCATTATTTAAATCACAAGCTTTTCTAAGATATTTTTCAGCTTTTACATAATCACCATTTTCATAGGCTTTAATTCCTTTTTCAACCAAATCCTCTTGCGAATATGCAAAATTTAAAAATAAAATCGCTAAGATAATCAAAACTTTTTTCATACTTTACCTCTAAATTTAAGATAAAAGCTAATTATATAAATATTTTCTAAATAATCCTTTTTCATTTTAAGGCATAAATTTGAGTAAAAATTGTAGTATCATTAGTAATAAAAATCAAAGAAGTAAAAATGAATTTAAAAGAACTAGACTTAAAACACATTTGGCACCCTTGCACGCAAATGAGCGATCATGAGTTTTTGCCTTTAATACCTATAAAAAAGGCCAAAGGAGTGTATTTGTATGATTTTGATGAAAAATCATACATAGACTGCATTAGCTCTTGGTGGGTAAATATCTTTGGCCATTGTAATGAATATATCAATGAAAAAACCAAAGATCAACTTCAAAATTTAGAGCATGTCTTGCTTGCAGGCTTTTCACATGAGCCTATCATAAAGCTTTCACAAAGACTTTGTGAGCTTTTACCTTTTGATAAATGCTTTTTTGCAGACAATGGTAGTTCAGCCATAGAAGTGGCTTTAAAAATGAGTTTTCAATACCACCTAAACAATGGCTCTAAAAAGGATAAATTCTTATCGCTTAGCAATTCTTACCACGGAGAAACCTTAGGTGCATTAAGCGTTGGCGATGTAGCACTTTATAAAAAAACCTATGAGCCTTTACTTTTAAAAAGTATCACAACACCTGTGCCAACAAGCAAGGACTATACAAAAGAACTTGAAATTTTAGAAAGTATTTTAAAAAATCATCATCATGAAATTTGTGCTTTTATACTTGAGCCTTTACTTCAATGTGCGGGCAATATGCACATGTATGAGCTTGGGTATTTAGATGAGGCAGTTAAACTTGCTAAAGATTATGGCGTGCAAGTGATATTTGATGAGATAGCCACAGGTTTTGGACGCACAGGGGAAATGTTTGCGCTTGATTATTGCTCACAAAGCATTGATTATATATGTCTTTCTAAAGCTATTACGGGTGGGTATTTACCACTTTCAGTGGTGCTTACTAAAGATGAAATTTATGAGAAATTTTATGATAGCTATGAGAGCCAAAAGGCCTTTTTACACTCTCACTCTTACACGGGTAATGCCCTAGCTTGTGCGGCGGCTAATGCGACTTTGGATATTTTTGAAAAAGAAAATATCATCGCAAAAAATAAAATCAAAAGTACTTTTATAAAAACTCAATGGGAGAGTTTAAAAGAATTTGACTTTTTAGGAAATTTTAGAAATTTAGGTATGGTAAGTGCATTTGATATACAAAAAAGCAAATATCAAAGAGCAGGACTTGAAGTCTTTCAAAGAGCTTTAGAAAAAGGCTTGCTTTTAAGACCACTTGGAAATACAATTTATTTCATGCCACCATATGTTATAAATGAAGATGAGATTAATTATGTAGTGGAGTCTTTAAGAGAAATTTTCAAGGATTTTTGAAAGTTTTTCGCATACTTTATCATCAAATTCTATGATAGGAATTTTAGCGTAATTGCTTATAAAATCCTTGCTAAAAGTATCTTGAGTTTTTAAGATTAAAGCAAGGATTTTAATATCTCTTTGTTTTAGTGCTTCTATGCTTAAAAGCGTGTGATTGATACTTCCTAGATAGTCTTTTGCGACTAAAATCGTAGGGTACTTAAACGCACTCATATAATCAATCATTGTTTTTTCATCATCAAGGGGCGAAAAAAGCCCACCAGCTAGCTCGATAATGAGTTTTTCACTTTGTGGAATTTGTATATCAAAGGCTTTATAGTTTAAATTTTCTAAAATCCTACCTTTGTGCGGTGAAGCAGGGGTTTGTAAAAACACACCTTCTTTGAAAATCTTAGTTTTTGGGCCAAACTCAGCTACTACCTCACTATCTTTTGGCGTGCCTGCTTGGATAAGCTTAAAATAATCAAAACCCAATTCTTTACAAATTCTAGCACTTAGATAAGTTTTGCCAACATCTGTGTCTATACCGCTAATGTATATTTTCATTTTAAACCTATGAAAGTATTTTTAAACCCACGGTGCAAGCAATGATAAGAGCGATCAAAAAAAGCTTTAAAAAGCTTTTGCTTTCTTTATAAAAAAGCACCCCTATGATAACCCCGCCTGCAGTTCCAGCTCCTGTCCATATAGAATAAGCCACACTCATAGCAATACTTTGCATGCTAAGGCTTAAAAATCCAAATGAAAAAGCAAAACACACTATCAAAGCTAAAAGATAAAGCTTATTTTTAGTGCTTACAAGTTGTTTCATAATAATCACGCCAAAAATTTCAAAAGCAGTCGCCAAAAACAAAAAGAACCATTCCATTACTTAGCTTCCTTGCTAATGATTTTAAGACCTATGATACTTAAAAGCAAAATGGCTATTAAAGTAAGCTTGGCAATAGAGCTTGGCTCATTGAAAACAAACATCTCATTAAGCACCACTCCAACCGTGCCAATACCTACAAAAACACTATAAGCAATGCTTACTTCAAGTCTTTCACAAGCTTTTAAAAAACATGTAAAAGATATACAAACTCCAATGGCTGTTAAAGCATAATGCCAAATTTCAGTAGAGTATTTTAAACCACTTACCCAAAAACACTCAACCAAACCACCTAAAATTACCATAAACCAACCAAAATTAGAACTTATTTTTGTTCTTTCAATCATAATCTACCTTTTTTTAAAAGTGCAAATTATAACCAAAATTACAAAATAATAAGCTCCTTGGTATTAAATTTTCTTACTTTCTACCTCTTTTAATATATCTTGAGAAATATCCCCTACTTCTTTAGTAGTTTCATTAGTAAAATTAGCTATTTTTACATTTTCTTTTGTGACATCTTCTAGTTGAATTATCGCATCATTAATTTGTGAAATACTTTGAGTTTGTTCATGCATTGATATAGAAACATCATTAACACTTTGAACTAAAATATTTACATTAGCTTCTATCTCACCTAAACTTCTTTCTGTCTTTTCAGCCAAATGACGCACCTCATCAGCAACCACAGCAAAACCTCTGCCATGTTCACCCGCACGAGCAGCTTCTATGGCAGCATTTAATGCTAATAAATTTGTTTGTTCTGCTATGTCCTTGATCACATTTACTACTTCTTTAATATTTTCAGCTTGAGAAACAACCTCTGTAGTTTTACCTCCAACATTTTGCATAGAAATGTTTATTTGCTCTACTGCTTTTATGGATTTTTCCAAAGAATTTGATTGAGAATAAGTTCCATCAACAAGTTTTTGCATAAATTCTTCTAGTTTTTCACATTGTATAGTTAGTTTATGTGCAAATTTAGAAGAAGAAATCAACATCTTTTTGATTTCTGAACCTAAAACATTTGTTGTTATTTCTACACTTCCTTTTGCATTTTCAACCTGTGTTGAAAAATCTAAAGCCTTATAACTTTCAAGCACTCTATCAAGCTCGTTGATGTTTGATCCTATTTTCTCTTCTAAAATATCAAGCAATTCATTTAATACATTTTTTAACTCTATTAGTTGAGGATTTATAGGATCATTATCAATTCTAACAGATAAATCTCCAAGCTCTATCTCTTTCAACTTTTGAACACTTTCAAACACAGCCTTCTTGTCTTGCTTTAAATTCTTTTGGATATTTTTTATACCATTATTGATTTCTTTACCAATAATAGCAAATTCATCATTTCCTTTGATATTTAAATCTATATCTTTCATATCGCCTTTGTAGTTTAAACTTTCAAAAAAATCTTCTAAAGCTTCTTTAATAAATATAATTTTCTTAAGAAAATGCTCTATCATACCACCCAAAATAACGATAATAACAAGGACAAAAATCACACCAAATATAACTTGGGTAATTAAAAGTCCGTTTAAAACCTCATCATAATCACTCAAAGCATTAGAAGAACACAAAGTTAAAGAATTTTCTCCCATAATACACACAGCTAAGCGTTCTTGACCTTTAAGTTTATACAAAATCAAATCAGTAGTTTCATTTGGAGTTACACTTGCAACATTAACAAAATTTTTTAACACTTCTTTAACTTCATTGTCTTCATAAAAATCTATATTAGCAGAAGAATGAGCTATCATTTCCTTTCTTTCATTGATTAAAAACACATTATTACTTGCAGTAGTTTTTAATCTTCCAAAAGCATTGCGTATATCATCTAGAAAAAACTCACCTGCTATAACTCCATAAAATTTCCCATCAATAACAATCGGAATTGACACTGACAAAGCTATTTTTTTAGTTACGACATCTAAAAAAGGTTCTGAAATGCTTACCTTATTTTTATTTTTTGCATTTTGATACCACACGCGTTCTCTAGCATCAAAACCATCTTTTTCTTGATTTAAAATAAAATGTTTTCCTTTAGAATTAATATCTACATCAATCAAGCTACCATCTTTTTCATACCCAACATAAATAGCATTAAAAGAATAAAAACCAAACATCTTTTCTAAAAAAGAACCAATATATTCCTCACTTACATTTTTATGTTCAATAATATTTGCAGCGATTTTTTTAATATTCTCTATCTTAGTATTGAAGTATAAATCTGAAAAATTTTTTCCATTTTTAACACTTTCTTGCTTTCCACTTACAATACTTTGAAGAATATCCGTTTTAGACGAATAATAATTTAGTCCAACAAAAATACCAAATCCAACAACCAAAATCAAAGCTGTGAAAAATGATATTTTCTTAGCTACAATAGTTTTAAACATTAAAATACCTCCTAATTTTGCAATAAATATAAAAACATTTTAATTAATTTCTAAAAAATTTTTCAAAAATAACACCTATAAAAATAAAAAGTAGAATTTTTGTCCTAAAAATACTCATTTATTAATTAAATTTTAGTTATATTTAATTTTTATTAAATATAATAAATAATTTTAAAAAAGGAGTAAATAATGAAATTTTTAACCTGTAGTAAAAGAATTTTATTGACATTAACTAGTTTAATATTTTTACTAAGCAATAATGTCTTTGCAAAAGATTTTGAGCCAATTATCGTTATACATGGTGGAACAAGTGGCTTAGGACTTACCAAAGAAGAATTTGCCAAAAGAGAAAAGGTAATGAAAGAATCTTTAAAAGCAGGTCAAAGCATACTTGAAAAAGGAGGGAGCTCGGTTGATGCAGTTATAGCCGCTATTAAAGTAATGGAAGATAGTCCTGAATTTAATGCTGGGAAAGGTGCTGTTTTTACCTCTGATGGATTTAATGAGCTTGATGCATCTATAATGGATGGAAAAAATTTAAAAGCAGGTGCAGTTGCTATGGCTAGGACGATTAAAAACCCTATAGAGGCAGCAAGACTTGTTATGGAAAAAACACCCCATACTTTAATAGCGGGCGAGGGTGCTGATAAATTAGCCAAAAAACATGGCTTAGAAATAGTAGGACAAAAATACTTCTTTACAGAGCACAGATACAAACAACTTCAAGAAGCTAAAAAAAGCAAGGAAGTTTTATTAGATAGTGATAAGGCAAAAGCTCATCTTGGTGTAAGCACCGAGCCATATTTAGGCACAGTAGGTGCAATAGCTTTAGATAAAAATGGCAACCTAGCAGCAGGTACAAGCACAGGTGGCACTACAAATAAAATGACAGGACGCATTGGGGATTCTCCTATCATAGGAGCAGGAAATTATGCAAATAATGACTCAGTAGCAATTTCTTGCACAGGAACAGGTGACATTTACATAAGAGTAGCTGCAGCCCATGAAGTTGCGTCTTTGTATAAATACAAAAAACTTTCAGTGCAAAAAGCAGCCCAAGAAACTATCAAACAAGTTGCAAAACTTGGTGGTACAGGCGGAATTATTTCAATAGATAAAAATGGAAAAGTTGGTTATGCTTGGACTAAAGATAAACTTGGAATGTATCATGGACAAGCAAAAATCGGCGAAGAGCCAAAAGTATTTTGGCCGCTTGGAAATTAACGCAGTTTAACTTTTTTAATGCCTCGAAGTTTAAAAATCTTTGAGGCTCCACTTTCAAAAAACTTTTCATCTACTATTTTATCTGCATTTTGCATAGCCCAATTTAGATCAAATTTTTTTCCATGAATGTTTGCAGAAGTAGAATAAAGCCAATCAAACTTTTTTAAAAATTCCTCATGAGTGCAATCTTTCACAACGCGTATTGCTTTAGAATTAGGATATAAAAAAGTAGTTTTTTTGGATTTTCTAATAGTATTTTTAAAATAATTTGGCACTCTTGTAAGTTTTTTAAGCTCACTAAATTTAGCCGTAGTAATTAAACAATCTTTCTTTAAGGGCCTTTTTTTTAAAGTATTAAGGGCTTTTAAGTCCTTACTTAAAAACCCTGCTGTTGTATCAGTTTGAGCAAGATAAATCATGTTTTTAAGTATTCTTGTAAGCTCTTTACTTCAAGACATGATTTATTTTGTATAGCTTTGATAGCTTTAATCCCCGCATAAGCTGCTCTTAGATTTGTAAAATATGGGATTTTAAAGCGTAAAATATTTGCTCTAATTTTTTTAGTGTCGCCTTTAAAACTATGCTCATCGCTAGTATTTATAGCAAGTTGAATTTGAGAATTTTTTAATTTATCCTCTACATTCGGGCGTCCTTCAGAAATTTTATGCACAAACTCACACTCCAAGCCCGCTTCTTGTAAAACTTTATAAGTTCCACTCGTAGCAATGATTTTAAATCCTAGCTTAATATACTCATTAGCTAAATCTACTGCATATTTTTTATCTTGCTCTCTTAGTGATAAAAACACATTACCACTTTCTGGTAAGAAATTTGAAGAAGCAAGTTGGCTTTTTGCATAAGAGTTATCAAAATCTTTACTTACTCCCATAACTTCACCGGTTGAGCGCATTTCAGGTCCAAGCTCAAGATCGCTTCCGCTAAGTTTAGCAAAAGGAAATACCACTGATTTTACACTAATATGTTTTGGTTTTTTAGCTCTTAAAATTCCGTTTTTTTCCTCTACCACTTTAAAGGTGTCATAAAATTTCAAGCTTTCTCTTAAATTTCCTTGCCACATCACGCGCGTTGCAACCTTAGCTAAAGGAATTCCTGTGGCTTTGCTCACAAAAGGCACGGTTCTACTAGCTCTTGGATTTACTTCTATCATATAAAGTTTATTATCATAAATAGCAAATTGTATATTTAAAAGTCCTACTACACCTAAATTTAAAGCAATATCTTTTGTTTTTTGCTCAATCATTTCAAGCATAGCTTCATCAATATTTACAGCAGGTAAAGAGCAAGCGCTATCGCCTGAGTGAATTCCTGCTTCTTCAATATGCTCCATAATACCTGCTACATAAACTTCTTTTCCATCACTTATCGCATCTACATCAAGCTCAGTTGCATTATCTAAAAACTGATCGATTAATACCGGAGATTTATCACTCACATCTACTGCTTCTTGCATATAAAGTCTAAGCTCACTCTCATCATGCACTACACGCATTGCACGACCACCTAAAACATAACTTGGTCTAACAAGCACAGGATAACCTATCTCATTTGCTTTTATAATCGCTTCTTCTACACTTATGGCTGTGCCATTTTTAGGTTGATTTATACCTAGATCTTCAATAAATTTAGCAAATTTCTTTCTATCTTCAGCTAAATCTATTACCCTTGCACTTGTTCCTATAATCTTTGCTCCAAAAGCACTAAGGCGTTTTGCAAATTTAAGCGGGGTTTGACCACCAAAATGCACTATCACTCCATCGGGTCTTTCTCTATCAATAACCGCTCTTAAATGCTCAAAATCAATTGGCTCAAAATACAAAATATCACTCGTATCATAATCTGTTGAAACCGTTTCTGGGTTACAGTTATACATTATAGTTTTTACACCCATATCTTTTAGAGCAAAAGAAGCATGCACGCAAGCATAATCAAACTCAATGCCTTGTCCTATGCGGTTTGGTCCACCACCTATAATCATCACTTTTTTATCTTTTTTATCTTTACTTTCTTTTACTTGCGTAGCTTCATTTGTATTAATACTTGAGTATAAATACGGGGTCAGTGCTTCAAATTCTCCTGCACAAGTATCTACTTCACTATATTGAGCGATGATTTTGTGTTTCATTCTTGCATAATAAATATCATTTTGGCTTAACTCAAGATTATCTTTTTGATTAATTAAGCTAGCAATTTTTTTATCTGAAAAACCTAAGGTTTTAGCTTTTCTTAATAGTTGCTTATTACTTAAAATATCCATATCTATTTGATTTTCAAATTCCACTATTTCTTTGATTTGATTTAAAAACCAAGGATCTATTTTGCAAAGCTCAAAAAGCTCTTGTGTGCTAAAACCTTCTCTAAAAGCTTGTGCTATATAAAGCAAGCGTTTTTCATTAGCTTGGCGGATTTTTGCTAAAAGCTCATTTTTATCACATTCTATAGTATCAAACCCACTTAAATTTCTCTCAAGTGAGCAAAGTGCTTTTTGAATACTTTCTTTAAAAGTTCTCCCTATAGCCATAACCTCACCCACGCTTTTCATAGCAGTGCCAAGCTCTGTGCTTGCATTTGGGAATTTTTCAAAAGTAAAACGAGGAATTTTAGTTACGATATAATCAATTACCGGTTCAAATGAAGCAGGAGTTCCTGTGATATCATTTTTAATCTCATCTAAACTAAATCCAACTGCTAAAAGCGTAGCTACCTTAGCTATAGGATAGCCCGTAGCTTTACTAGCTAGGGCTGAAGATCTTGAAACCCTAGGATTCATTTCAATAACTATCATTCTACCATTAGTTGGATTGATAGCAAATTGCACATTTGATCCACCTGTATCTACTCCAATTTCTCTTAAAATAGCAAAAGAAGCATTACGCATCGCTTGGTATTCTTTATCAGTCAAAGTTAAAGCAGGAGCTATAGTAATAGAATCGCCTGTATGAACTCCCATAGGATCGACATTTTCAATAGAGCAAACGATAATACAATTGTCATTTTTATCTCTAATGACCTCCATTTCGTATTCTTTCCAACCAAGCAAGCTTTCTTCGATTAAAATTTCATGGATAGGGCTTAGCGCTAAAGCAGTATTTGCAAGTTCTGCAAACTCATCCATATTATATACCACGCCACTTCCTGCACCACCTAAGGTAAAAGAAGCTCTAATCATCAAAGGAAAGCCAATCTCATCAACAGCTTTTAAAGCCTCTTCATAATTATACGCATACATAGATTTTGGTAAATCCATGCCAATTTTTTTCATGCATTCTTTAAAAACTTGTCTGTCTTCGCCTTTTTTAATCGCTTCAGGATTTGCACCTAAAAATTTTATATCTGCAAGCTCGCCACTTTCATAAACTTCCATAGCAACATTCAAAGCAACTTGGCCACCCATAGTAGGTAAAATCGCATCGATTTTTTCTTTTTTGATAATACTTAGAATACTTTCTTTGGTAATTGGTTCTATATAAGTTGCATCAGCAAATTCAGGATCTGTCATAATCGTAGCCGGATTAGAATTGATCAAAACTACTCTATAACCTAGCTCTTTTAAAGTTTTTGCCGCTTGAGTTCCTGAGTAATCAAACTCACAAGCTTGACCTATAATGATAGGCCCACTGCCTATTAATAATATATTTTTTATATCTGTTCTTTTTGGCATGTATTTTCCTAAGCTGAATTTTTAGCCAAATTATAACAAATATAAGTTTTTTAGAAGTTGAATTTAACAAAGAATTTAGCTCTTAAAGAGCTAAATTTTATTGACGCTTACCAAAAGTTATAGCATAAGCTTCATTTCTTACATCAAATAAAGGATCTTGTGGTGGATTAACCCCTTGAGGTACATCCGAAGGAAAATATACATCAAAATTACAATCTTCATCGCTCAAGGCATTAACCTTAAAAGTCCCAACTAGACTTTCTTTGTGCTTACCGCTCCATAAAGCCGTTGTTTCATTGGTAATATCATTTTTATTTGCATATACTAAATACATTTTATACTCAACCGGCTTATTAGCTTTTACACGATTTTGGAAATCTTCTTTTAAAAAATCACTACTCGCACTTTTCATTTGTGCTTCATTTAAATATGCCACACCTTCACTTGGAACTAATTTCCATCTTGCTGGTAAATAGTTTTCTCCGTTTGCTTGTTTAAAATAAAAAGTATGAATACTAAAAAATGGAGTATTTGCTACACTTTTACTAATGCCAATTTTATCAGTATATGCAGCAAAATTTCTATAAGAATCAACCTCTTGCATCATCTTGCTTATTTTTTCTTGATCGACTTTACCATTTACAGGAAGTCTCATTTCAAAAAACTGACCGAATTCTTTAGGATTTTTTGCGAAATTTATTTCTGTATTTAGCATAACCATAGTCCAAGAAGCAGAATCTTTAGGATCAGTAATTCTAATAGCCATACCTCTTGTTTTGCTTTTATCATCTTTAAAAGCTCCACCCAAAGAATATCTTACTTGGATTGGCAAACTTTTTTGTGTTAACAAAGGCACATCAACTTCTTTATTGATAGACAAAGCTGGCTCAAAAGTTCCCATAGCACAAAAGCCTTTTGCATGATTAACTTTTGCTTTTGGATTTTTAGGATCAGCATTAAGTTGATAAAAAATATCTGCTATTTTTTGTGCATCATATTCCACTTCATTTGCATAAATAGCACCACTTAAACAGCAAAAAGCTAAACAACTACTGATATATTTTTTCATTTAATCTCCTAAATTTTTAAAATTCGGAGATAATTCTAATATTTAATAGTAAATAATAATTTATATCAACTAAAATAAATAACTTTTTATTAAAAATTTTCTACCATATAAAAATAACTTGGTACTTTCATTTTTACATAAGGTTTAACATATGCATTTTGATAGGCGCCTTCTTCTTCTATTTTAAAAATTTCGCCCACTGGAATTCCTGAAAAGAAAATCTCATCTAAGCCACTTGTATAAACCTTATCGCCCATTTTAAGTTCAAGCCATTTAGGAATATATTTAACTAAAACATAATCATTTCTACCATGAGCTATACCTGGTGCTTGTTCCTTACCTATATATACGGAAAAAATACACTCTTCATCACCTTGTAAAAGTCCCAAAGCTCTACCATTTTTTTCTATAACTATGCCTGCTGTATAGCCATTATAAATTAAGCCTTTAATTTTTCCTTTATAATCCACATCAAGCCAAACCTTATGATAATCACTAATTTGAGCATAAGAAGTTGCCTTAACTAAACTAACATTAGGATAATAAAAACTTGAATTTTTATCACTTAAAATATTGTTTAATTCATTGGCAAAGTTTTTCATATAGATATTGTTTTTTTCAAGTTCAGCATTTCTTTCTCTTAATTTTTTAATTTCTTGAGCTTGATTAAAATGCTCATTAAATTTATCTTTTAAAAGATTAATGCTTTGAGAAAACTGATTAACAATAGCAATATTTAAATCTAAAACATTTCGTTTTATTATATCTCCATAATAAAACGAAACAAACACTAAAAAAGATAAAATTAAAACACTAAGAATTTTACTCTTCATTCGTTAGTTGGTGCAATAAAGAAATTTCTTCCAAAGCTTTACCTGTGCCTTTTGCCACTGCTAAAAGTGGCTCATCAGCTACATATACTGGAAGTTTTACAATTTCAGATAAATATTTATCAAGACCGCGTATTAAAGCTCCGCCTCCTGTTAAAACAACACCATTTTCAACAATATCAGCTGCAAGATCAGGCGGCATCATTTCAAGAACGATTTTTAATGCATCAGCAATTTCTTTTAAATGCTCACGCATAGCCTCTCTTACATCTTCACTTGTTAACTCTATTCTATTTAACAATCCTGTTACTTGATCGCGTCCTTTAACTACCATAGAAAGCTCTTTTGGAAGCTGAACTGCTGAGCCTATTGCGATTTTGATTTCCTCGCCCGTTCTTTCACCTATGACAAGATTGTATTTTTCTTTTACATAATTTACTATACTAGTATCAAGCTTATCACCAGCTGTTCGGATAGATTTTGAAATCACAAGACCGCCCAAAGAAGTAACACCAATTTCAGTAGTACCACCGCCAATATCTACCACCAAGCTCCCTTGAGGCTCTCTAATTGGTAAATTTGCACCAATAGCTGCTGCCATAGGCTCTTCTATCAAAAATACTTCTCTAGCACCCGCACTTAACGCACTTTCTCTAACCGCTTTTCTTTCTACTTGGGTTAATCCATAAGGAACTGAAATGATAATTCTAGGTCTTAAAAAAGATTTTCTTCTATGAGTTTTTTCTATAAAATAACGGATCATTTTTTCAGTCATATCAAAATCAGCAATCACACCATCTTTCATAGGACGGATTGCTTCGATATTACCTGGGGTTTTTCCTACCATTTCCTTAGCTTCTTTTCCAACAGCTAAAATTTTAACCCTACCATATCTTTCACGCTCTACCGCAACAACCGAAGGTTCATCAATCACTATACCTTTATCTTTTACCAAAACTAAAGTATTTGCAGTACCTAAGTCAATCCCCATATCGCTTGAAAAAAATCCAATTATTTGATCTAAAATCATTCTCAGCCTTTAACTTTTTTATTTTTTATAAATAAAGGTTTTGCACCTTCTTTGATCACTTCTTTAGTAATTACTATGCTATATCCATTATACTCTGGCAAATCAAACATCAAATCTACCATCATTTCTTCAATAATACTTCTTAAACCTCTAGCGCCTGTTTTACGCTCTAGCGAAAGCTTAGCAATCTCTCTTAGCGCTTCATCTTCAAATTTTAATTCCACATTGTCAATAGCAAAAAGTTTTTGATATTGCTTAATAATGGCATTTTTTGGCTCAGTTAAAATACGCACCATGCTTTCTTCATCAAGCTCTTCTAAAGAAGCAAGCACATGCAATCTTCCTATAAGTTCAGGAATAAGCCCAAAATGTACCAAATCATCAGGCTCTAGTCTTTGAAGTAAAGCTTCTTTTTCATCTTTTTTATCATCAGTAAAAAAGCCCATAACATTATCGCCTAATTTTCTTTTAATAATATCACTAATACCATCAAAAGCCCCACCACACACAAATAAAATATTAGTTGTATCTATTTGTATGAAGTCTTGATTTGGGTGTTTTCTACCGCCTTTTGGTGGGATATTTACCAAAGATCCTTCGATAATTTTGAGTAAGGCTTGTTGCACACCCTCACCACTTACATCTCTTGTAATGGAGCGATTTTCACCCATTCTTGCGATTTTGTCTATCTCATCGATAAATATAATCCCTTTTTGTGCTCTTTGCACATCTCCATCAGCAGCTTGCAAAAGACGAGTAAGGATATTTTCAACATCTTCTCCCACATAACCTGCTTCAGTTAAAGAAGTCGCATCACAAATTGCGATAGGAACATCTAAAAATCTAGCTAAAGTCTGTGCTAGTAAAGTTTTTCCACTTCCCGTTGGGCCTACTAATAAAATATTTGATTTTGCTAATTCTGTATCATCATCTTCTAATTCAGATCTAAAAAGCCTTTTGTAGTGATTATATACCCCTACACTAAAGATTTTTTTAGCTCTATCTTGCCCGATAACATATTTATCTAAATATGCTTTTAATTCCTTAGGAGTAATATCTTTAAAATTTTCTTTATCAACTTCTTTATTTTTTAATTCTTTTTCCTCTCCAAAGAAAATATTACAAGCACTTTCGGCACAATACTCACATATAAAGGCATTATTATAATCATTTACTAAAATTCTTCTTTCACTTGTTTCTATTTCATTGCAAAAACTACATCTTTTAACCATGACTTTTTTCCTTATATATAGGAATTCCTCTTTTTGTTTCTAAGATAAAATTACACATTTTTTTCACATTTTCACTAGAAGTATTTTCTAGCAAACTTAAAGCATTATCTTTTAAATTTCCTTGTCTGAATAAAAATTTAAAAGCCTTACTTAAAACATCTACTTCTTCTTTATCAAAGCGTCTTCTAATGCCTACTAAATTTAAACTTCTAATGCTTGCTCGATTTCCTTCAGCTAAGCAAAATGGCACCACATCTTGAGAAAGCGCACTAGCACCTGCTATCATACACCCCTCACCTACCTTAACAAACTGATGTATTGGAGTAAGTCCACCTACCACAGTATAATCTCCAAGTTCCACATGACCTGCTAAAGTAGCATTATTTGCTAAAATAATATTATCTCCAAGCAAACAATCATGTGCAATATGAGAATAAGCCATTATAAAAGCATTATCACCTATTCTTGTAAAACCATCGCCCTTAGCTGTACCTGAATTTATAGTAACAAATTCTCTAATAACTGCATTTTTTCCTATAATAACACCTGAATTTATCTCATCTTTATAAGATATATCTTGTGGGATATCTCCAACTATGGCATAAGAAAAAACTTTAGAATTTTCACCTATGCTTACATTAGGTAAAATTCTTGCACCTTGTTTGATGATAGTATTTGCACCTATATTGGCATTTTTTCCAACATAGGCATAGGCCTCTACTACAACACCATCTGCTATAATAGCTCCATCTTCTATAACAGCACTTGGATGAATTTTGCTCATCATTTATCTACTATCATAGCTTTAAGTTCAGCTTCTGCAACCAATTGTCCATCAACAAAAGCTTTTCCTTGAAAAATCCACATATTTCCACGATTTTTCACCACACTCATCTCATAATCAAGCCTATCACCTGGACGCACTGGATTTCTAAATTTAGCATTATCAATACCTGTAAAATACACTACTTTAGTGCTTGGATCTACCTTATCATCCATACTTTCAAATGCTAAAACCCCTCCAGTTTGTGCCATACCTTCTAAAATTAACACACCCGGGTAAATTGGATGATCTGGAAAATGTCCCATAAAAACATGGTCGCTTATACTAATATTTTTATAACCTCTAACAACTTCTTTATTTTTTAATTCTACGATTTTATCTACAAGTAAAAATGGATACCTATGTGGTAAAATTTTTTGAATTTGCATTACATCTATCATAAATTTAGCCTTAAAATATATTCAAAATTCAGATTTTACAAAAAAAATATTAACAAACTAGTTAAGTTTTATAACTTCACAATCTTTTCTTTACTATCAAAATAAATTTCACTTTTTGCTATAAATTCATAAGCGCCTTTTGTGATATTTTCAACAATAATCACCGGCGAAAGATCATAAGCACCAAAATGCTTTTGCCTTATTTTGATTTCTTGCTCTATTTTTAAAGGATTTTGTAAAAAATCTTCAAAACTTTTAAATCGCATTTTGCACAAACTATTTAAATAATCAAAACTCCATAAATTAATCTCATCCTTTACGCTTTTATAGCACTTTAAATCCTCTTCTAAAATACTAAATTTAGTGTAAGAATTTTTAAAATGAGAATAAAATAAAACATGAGTTTTTATGGCTTTTTTGTTTTCTTTTATCAAAGCTCTTAGTAAGCGATAATTTAAAAATTTCTCTCTTTGAATTTCAAATTTAACACCCTTTTTTTCTAATTTTTTTACTTGATTGTAAAATTTTATCTTTTCTTCTATGCTTGAAGGTAATATTTGTTTATTTATAGGACTCATAAGCTCATCTATAAAAGCTTTTTGGCCTTTTTGTTTAGAAAGTGCATAAATACACCCACAATAATTTTGATGATAAAGCATATCTTGCTTAGCTAAGGCAAATTGTCTTTGCGTGCCTCCATTTTTTCTAAAATCAGGTGCCAAAAACTCTATACCAAATTTATCGCATTCTTTTTGTAAAGCTAATTTTAACTGCTCTAAGTCTTTTTTAGGGGATGTTAAAAGGGTTGTTGTAAGTTTTTTTTCACCAATTTTTTGAGCAAATTCAACACTTTTATGCATTCTAAAATCAAAACAAATTTGACATCTTGCGCCTTTTTCAGGTTCGTCTTCATAACCCTTTACACCCTCAAGCCATTTTTCATACTCATATTCACCTTTATAAAGTTTAATGCCTAATTTATCACAACTGCGTTTAACATCTAAAAATCTAAGTTCATGCTCACTATATGGATGAATATTTGGGTCATAAAAATACCCAATGATTTTCTCTTCAGGATAAGTTTTGCTTAATTCTTGTATAAAATAATGGCTATCCACGCTACAGCAAATATGCACTAGCATAATTCTTTTAACACCTTAAAAGCATGATCTTTAGCTTTTACATTTTTATAAATTTTTAAGATTTTTCCATTTTCATCAATCACAAAAGTAGATCTTATAAGCCCTTCATACTCTTTACCATAATTTTTCTTTAAACCCCAAGCACCATAAAGTTTACAAATTTCTTTTTCACTATCGCTTAATAAAGTGTGTTTTAAATCATATTTTTTTATGAAATTTTCATGCGATTTAACACTATCTGGACTAATACCTATAATCACAGCATTTTGCTCTAAAAAATCCTCATAACTTTGACTAAATTCACAAGCTTGTGTGGTACAACCTGGGGTGTTATCTTTTGGATAAAAATACAAAATAATTTTTTTACCCAAGAAATCACTTAAAGAAATTTTAACTCCATCTTGATTTAAAAGTTCAAACACAGGAGCTTTATCACCAATTTGCAATTCTTTCATTTTTTATCTTTCAATCTTAATTTTTCTACACTTTCGCCACCAAAAGCAATATTATATGGCTCAATATCTTCTAACATAATCACTATATTTTGCTTTGGCTTGTTGTATTTTGTATGTAAAAGTTCTGTAATATCTGCTATTAGCTCTTCTTTTTGTGTTTTGCTAAATTCTGGTTTAGCTAATTTGATATTTATAATTGGCATGATTTTTCCTTGTTTCAAATATAATAATTTTACTATATTCTAGTAATTATTAGTATATTTTTGATAAAATTAGTTTTATTTTCAACAAAAAGGCTTAGTTATGATTAGGGCAAAAAAAATTTGGATGGATGGAAAAATCATTGATTTTGATGATGCAAAAATTCATGTTTTAACACATTCATTACATTATGCAAATGCAGTTTTTGAAGGAACAAGAGCTTATAAAACACAAAATGGTTTAGCAATTTTTAGATTAAAAGAACACACCAAAAGACTTTTAGAGTCTGCAAAAATTACTTTAATTAATTCTCCTTTTTCTCAAGAAGAACTTGAAAATGCACAAGTTGAACTTTTAAGAGCAAATAATTTTCAAAATAACACCTATTTGCGACCATTAATCTTTTTAGGTGATGGTACTATGGGAGTTTATCATGCTAAAGCTCCTGTTAGGGTAGCTATTGCTGCTTGGGAATGGGGTGCTTATTTAGGTGAAGAAGGCTTAGAAAAAGGTATTAAGGTTAAAATTTCTTCTTTTGCTAGAAATAGTGTAAAATCTAGCTTAGGTAAAGCAAAAGCAAGTGCAAATTATTTAAATTCTCAAATGGCTAAATATGAAGCTATAGAAGCAGGATATGAGGAAGCCTTAATGCTCGATGAAGAAGGTTTTGTAGCAGAAGGAACAGGTGAGTGTTTTTTTATGATTAAAGATAATAAGCTAATCACACCACCAAATGATTTTTCATTAAAAAGTATCACTCAAGATACTGTTTTAAAAATTGCACATGATTTGGGCATAAGTGTAGTGCGTCAAAGAATTTCAAGAGATGAAGTTTATGTAGCTGATGAAGCATTTTTCACAGGAACTGCAGCAGAAATAACTCCGATAAATAATATTGATGCAAGAATTATAGGAGATGGAAAAAGAGGTGAGCTAACGACAAAGCTTCAAAATGCGTATTTTGATATAGTTTATGGACGCAATGAAAAATACGCTTCTATGCTAACTTATATTTAACAAAGGAACTAAATGCCAGCTGATTTGAATGATTATTTTAATAAAAAAAACAATCAAAACAACAATAAGCAAAATTTAAACTTCAAAACACCAGAATTTAATTTCAAAGGTTTTGGGAAATTTTCTCCATTAATTTATAGTGCAATTGCGATTATTTTAGTTTTTGCACTTTTTAAACCTTTTGCAATAGTAAATTCAGGGGAAATGGGGATCAAATCCACTACAGGTAAATACAGCCCTACCCCACTTGAACCAGGACTTCATTTTTTTATGCCTATACTGCAAAAAATCACTATCGTAGATACTAGAGTAAGACAAATCAACTATGCTTCAATCGAAGGAATAAATGAAAATTTACAAATAGGATCAGGCGTTGTTAATAAAAATAGCATTTCGGTACTTGATTCAAGAGGCTTGCCTGTATCTATTGATGTAACCGTTCAATACAGATTAAATCCTTTACAAGTTCCTCAAACTATCGCGACATGGGGGCTTAATTGGGAAAATAAAATCATAGATCCAGTAGTAAGAGATGTTGTAAGAAATGTTGTAGGTCAATACACTGCAGAAGAGCTTCCAACAAATCGTAATACTATAGCGGTGCAAATTGATCAGGGTATTAGAAAAACTATTGAAAGCCAACCAAATGAGCCAGCAGAGCTTCAAGCAGTTCAGCTTAGAGAAATTATCTTACCTATAAAAGTAAAAGAACAAATCGAAAGAGTACAAATTGCTAAACAAGAAGCTGAAAGAACTAAATATGAAGTTGAAAGAGCTAACCAAGAAGCACTTAAAAAAGCGGCTTTAGCTGAAGGGGAGGCAAATGCAACTATTATTAGTGCTAAAGGTAGAGCAAGTGCCGTAAAAATTGAAGCTGATGCACAAGCATATTCAAATAGAGAAATAGCAAAAAGTTTAAATAATCCTTTACTTGATTTAAAACAAATTGAAACCCAAAAGCAATTTAATGAAGCACTTAAAGTCAATAAAGATGCTAAAATTTTCTTAACACCAGGCGGAGCCGTGCCAAATATTTGGGTTGATAGCAAAGATAATAAAAGAACAAGTTCAGTAGCAAATTAAAAAATAAAGAAGTGATAATGAATGTTCAACATATCCGAGAGCAAATGATCTTTTATACAGCTCATTTGCACTTGATCGATTTTTTGTTAATGGCTTTAGTTGTATTCTTTTTCATTATCACTTTATTTATTGCTTTGATTGTTAGAAACAAACCTACTTTTGCTTTTATTATAATTTTTTTAGGAATTTTATGTTCACTTAGTATTGCGTATTTGGGATATTTTTTAATTGATACTAAAGTTAGATCCAGAATAGCTAGCTTAGATAATGCTCAATTTTTTGTATATGATAATTCTTTAAGTGTTGATTATAGCTTGACAAATACTTCTAAAAAAAGTTTTAAATTTTGCAAAATAAAAGTAGAAGTATTTAGAAAAAGCGATGGAAATAATACTTTTAAAAATTTAATACATTTATTAAAACCATTAAGAAGTAAATCTACCACTATCGAAAAAACAATAAGTCCCAACCAAACTATTAATCTAAAAACCAAATTTTCCGATTTTAATGAAGGTCAAGATTTTGACATTAAAATTAATTCAAAGTGTTTTTAATGGGATATTTTACTTTTTTTCATATTCTCATCATTTTTATTATGCTAGCTTCAACATTCCTTACTTGGATTTTATTCTATTTAAAAATACAAAACAAAAAATATATGATAATTTTTTGCATAATAAGTTTTATATTAGCCTCAATCTTAACTATTTCTTTATTATTAACTATAGATCAATACACAAAAAAAGCTAGTTTGAGTAATTTTTCAACCTACAGACGCTTAGCTACAGAAAGTATTATTATAAAAGGTAGAGTAACCAACGATACTAATTTTAAAATTTCAGAATGCTTTTTAGAACTTAGAATTATTGATAATAATAAAAAGCATGAAATCAGTGGAGAAATTTTTAATCAACAAAATTTTAATAGCATAAAAAAAGCAAATCAACAACAAAGAGATGTTTCGTATAATATTAACATTGCAAATCAATTATCAGGTCATACCTACAAAGACTTTTCTTTTGAAGTGGGATTGCCACCTCATTTTCAAAGTTATAAAATTTTTAAACAATTAAAATGCAGATAAGGATTATTTAATAAAATAATCCCCATCAAAACTAATCAAAGAATATTTTCTTTCATTGCCTATGCTTGAAACTAGCTCATTAATATCTAAAAAAGTCAAACTATCTGCACCTGTATATTCTCTAACCTCTTCAATACTCTTATTAGCTGAAATTAACTCTTCAAAAGTTGGAGTGTCTATACCATAAATATCAGGAAATTTGATTTCTGGACAAGCTATAGCCAAATGAATTTTTCTAGCACCTGCTTGTCTTAAAAGTGTGATGATTTTTTTAGAAGTTGTTCCTCTTACTACACTATCATCAATCACCACTATATCTTTGCCTTCTAAAACTTTCTTCATAGGATTTAATTTCAGTTTTACTTTTAAATTTCTCATTTCTTGAGTTGGCTCTATGAAAGTTCTTCCAACATAGTGATTTCTAACTATGGCCATTTCAAGTGGAATTTTTAAATATTGCGCAAAACCTATAGCAGCACTTACTCCACTATCAGGAACAGGCACTACAAAATCTACTTTTTCTTTAAATTTTTTAGCCAAGGCTTCACCCATTTTTTTACGCACTTCATATACACTTTTACCTTCTATAATACTATCAGGTCTAGCAAAATAAATATATTCAAATGCACAAATTCTTGGATCTGTTTTATCAAAAACTTGAATGCTTTCAAACTCATCACTACCTTGAGTAAAAACTAGCATTTCACCGGGCTTTATATCGCGGATAAATTCAGCTTCTATCAAATCAAAAGCACAAGTTTCACTCGCTACAATATATCCACCATCTTTTAATTTTCCCAAAGATAAAGGTCTAACCCCATAAGGATCTCTTACCACAAAAAGTTGATTTTTACTGGCCAACATAAAGCAATATGCACCCTTACTTTGCATTAGACTTTCTATAAACCTATCTTTTAAAGTTTCTTTTTTGCTTTTTGCTATTAAATGTACAACATTTTCTGTGTCCATATTAGAATGAAAAATAGCCCCATTATCAATTAACTCTTTTCTAACTTCTTCTTTATTAATCAAATTTCCATTATGCACTAAAGAAATATCACCCAAAGAACAAGTAGCTGCAACAGGCTGTGCATCATGCAAAGAAGAATTTCCGGCGGTAGAATAACGATTATGGCCTACAGCTATACTACCTTTTAAATCTGCTAAAATTTGAGTATTAAAAATTTGTCCTACTTCACCTTTAGCTTTATGAGTTTTGATATTTAAACCATCACTCACGCTAATTCCACTTGCTTCTTGGCCACGATGTTGCATAGCAAATAAAGCATAATAAGCCACCGTGCTTGCATTTTTTGAATTAATTACTCCAACTACCGCACACATTTAAATTCCTAAACAATCGTCTATATCATATAAGCCATTTTCTTGAGAAACCAGCCATTTAGCACATCTAATAGCCCCCATAGCAAAAGTAGCTCTTGAAGTAGCACTATGATTTAATTCTATAAATTCACCATCATTATAAAATCCAACTCTATGAGAACCCACTATATCACCACCTCTTAAGCTCATCACTGCGATTTCATCTTTACTTCTTTGACCAATAATCCCATCTCTACCACTTACTCTAACCTTTTCCAAATCTAAATTCCTAGCCTTAGCGACATTTTGTGCTAAAGTCATAGCTGTACCACTTGGAGCGTCTTTTTTCTTATTATGGTGCATTTCAAGTATTTCTATATCAAAATCCCTTAAAGCTTCACTTGCTAAACATGAAAGTTTTTTTAAAATAGCTACACCCAAAGACATATTGGTAGCATAAAGAATTGGCATAGTAATGCTTGCACTTTGCATTAACTCATTTTGCTTAGCATCTAATCCTGTAGTACCTATCACTAAAGGTTTAGGATTGCTTCTTGCGTATAACAACAAATCCTCACAACCTTTCGGGGAAGAAAAATCAATTATTACATCGCATTTGTTAAAAAATTCTTCATAGCTTGATCCTTGATAAAAAAATGCACTTGCTTTAGCATCTTTTTGATCTTGTAAACAATTTTCAATTTGTTTACCCATGCGACCATTGCTCCCATGAATTCCTATACATATCATAAATTTATCCTTTATATTTGCAGTGAGAAATTGTATCACTAAGTTAATTAATACAATATTACATACCATGAGCAAAAGTTTCCAAAAAGTTTCCAAAAAACTTTAAATTTATAACACATTTTTAAAAGGAGTTTTATGAAAAGAAGAACATTTTTGAAAGGTTCAGCTTTGGGTTCTATGGTAGCATTTTTTGCTAGCTCAAATTTAAATGCGAGTTTATTAAAAGATAAAGATTTGCTAAATTTTAAAGAAATACCTGCTAGCACAGAAGATAAAGTTATCGTACCAGATGGCTACAAAGCAGATATTTTAATCTCATGGGGCGATCCTCTTTTTAGTAAAGCATCTATTTATGATGAAGAAAAAAATATCGATAAAAAAGCTGTGGAAAATGCTAAATTAACTTTTGGAGACAATAACGATGGTATGAGTTTTTTTCCTCTTTCAAAAGATAGGGCTATACTAGCTATTAATAATGAATATATAAATCCTGAAATTATGTTTAAACATCAAGGTAAAAATCTTAGCTTAGATGATATTTTATATGAACAAGCAAATTTAGGGGTGAGTATTTTTGAAATAAAAAAAGAAAAAGATCAATGGTCTGTGGTGCTTGATTCTAAATACAATCGCAGAATCGATGCAAATACAAAAATGAGCATTAGTGGTCCAGCAAAACAACAAGTACTTCAAAATGAAAATTTTATATATGGAACTTTAAATAATTGTGCCAATGGAAAAACACCTTGGGGGACTTATCTTACTTGCGAAGAAAATATAAATGATTTTTTTGGAAGTTTAGATGAAAAAATTAAATTTTCAAAAGAGCAACTTAGATTTGGATTTAAAGCTCAAAGTCAATATGGGTGGGAAAAATTTGATGAAAGATTTGATTTAAGTAAAAATCCAAACGAGGCAAATAAATTTGGATGGGTTGTAGAAATTGATCCATTTGATCCAAACAGCATACCTATAAAAAGAACAGCTCTTGGAAGATTTAAACACGAAAATGCAGAATTAATTGTAGAAGATGATGGAACCGTTGTAATTTATATGGGAGATGATGAAGCCAATGAATTTATTTATAAATTTATAAGCAAACATAAATATAAAAAAGATCTAGATACTAGCAAAATTTTAGATGAAGGAACCTTATATGTAGCACAATTTAATGGAAAAATAGGAGATTTTAGAGGGAGTGGAAAATGGATTGAGTTAGAATATGGTAAAAATAACCTTAATAAAGAAAATGGTTTTAACTCTCAAGCAGATGTGTTAATCAATGCTAGAATTGCTGGATCTATTGTAAATGCAACTCCTATGGATAGATGCGAATGGATAGCAAGCCATAAAGAAAGTGGCTCAAAAGAAGTATTTGCTACCTTAACAAACAATAAAAAAAATAATAACCCAAATCCAGCAAACCCGAGAACAAAAAATATTTATGGACAAATAATTAAATGGGAGCATAAAAATTCTCATAAAGATGATGAATTTACTTGGGAAATTTTTGCACTTGCAGGAAACCCTGACAATCAAACAAGTTTAAATAAAGGCTCAAACAACATTACAAGTAATAATAAATTTAATTCCCCTGATGGATTAAGTTTTGATAGAGATGGTCGCCTTTGGATACAAACTGATGGAAACTATTCTAATCAAGAAGAATTTGAAGGCATGGGAAATAATTGTATGTTAGCAGCTAATCCAAAAACAGGGGAAATAAAAAGATTTTTAACAGGACCAATAGCTTGCGAAATAACAGGAATTGCTTTTAGTCAAGATTATAAAACTATGTTTGTTGGAATTCAACATCCAGGAGAGAAATTAAAAGGCAGTCAATTTCCTTATGGCAAAACACCAAGATCAAGTATAATAGCAATAAGTAAAATTGATGGCGGAGTTATTGGAAGTTAATCAATTTACACTAGAAATTCTAGTGTAAATTTTCAATATAAGCTAAAGCGCTAAGTGCTGCAACCGCTCCATCACCTGCTGCACATATTACTTGTTTTGGAGCATCTTTTCTTAAATCACCTGCTGCAAATAACCCTGCTATATTAGTTTGCATTTTAAGATCAACGCTAACTTGACCACCTTCTTCCATAGCACATAAAAATTCACCATTGTCTTGTTTTAAGATTTCATTTCTTACATTTAATCCAACAAAGGTAAAGATTCCAGGCACATCAAGCTCTCTTTTAGAACCATCATTAAATGCTATTTTAATTTTATTAACACCCATATTATCACCGCAAACCTCATCAACAACCGCATTTGTGATTAATTCTATTTTGTCATTATTTTTTACTTTTTCAACTGTTGAAGGTGCTGCTCTAAACTCATCTCTTCTGTGGATTAAATACACTTTTGAACAAATATTAGCTAGATACAAAGCTTCTTCTAAAGCAGTATCTCCCCCACCTAAAACAGCCACTTCTTTATTTTTATAAAAAAAGCCATCGCAAGTTGCACAAGTACTCACACCTTTACCAAAAAATTCATCCTCGCCTTTAAAACCAGCACGACGCGGAGTAGAGCCTGTGCAAACAATAACTGCTTTTGCTTGTTCGTTTTTACCGCCTTCCAATTTTATATTAAAACTTCCATCAGAATTTTTACTAATTTGCTCAACACCTACCATCTCATGTTTTAAACCAAAACGCATACATTGTTCATTCCAAGGAGCCATAAAAGAAATTCCATCTAAAACTTGAGCAACTCCAGGATAATTTTCTATCTCTGAACTCGAAGTAATCTGCCCACCAGGCATACCTTTTTCAAACATTACAACATTTTTTAATCCACCTCTTGTAGCATATAAACCTGCGCTCAAACCTGCAGGTCCACCACCTATAATAGCTAAATCTAACATGATATTTTCCTTATAGTTTTATTTATAAGTATTATACAAATTTTTCTTTAATTATAAATAATAAAAATTATTAAATAGTAAAAAATATGAAGAAAAGCCACAAAAAGTGGCTTAAGATTATAAAAGTGAGTTTAGTTTATCTGCTAAAGCTTGTTTTGATTGAGCACCAACTAGTTGATCAACCACTTCACCATCTTTAAAGAAAATGATAGTTGGGATAGATCTTACACCAAATTGTGCAGCCAAATCACCTTGCTCATCTGTATTTACTTTACAAATTTTAGCTTTACCATCAAAATCATTTGCAAGCTCATCAATTACCGGTGCAAGCATTCTGCAAGGTCCGCACCATGGAGCCCAAAAATCTACTAAAGCTACACCTTCTTTTGCTTGTGCAAAATTTTCTGTAGTTAAATCAATATATTTTCCCATTTTTTCTCCTTTGTTTTTTCAAATTCTATTAAAATAGAATAAACATTCCCTTAATAACTAATGTTCTCTAAAAGTTTTATATCATCTTTATATACGCAAAGTAAATCTAGTTGATAATTTTCATCATTTTTATGTTTCATAAAGTAATATTCTATAGTCTTAATAATTTTATTATATTTTTTATTATCCAATCTATATTCTACCTCATAATCACCTTGCGTGCTTTTAACTTCAATAAAATGTAAAATTTTATCTTTTTTAGCAATAATATCAATTTCTCCAAATTTAGAATAAAAATTCCTTTTTAAAATTTCAAATCCTTGTGTTTTTAAAAATTCACACGCTAACTCTTCTCCTTTTTTACCAAAAAGATATTCAAATAATGCCATTACTCTTCTATTCTCATCATAAAAACATCATCTTTTACAAATTCTTGTTCTCTAAGCTTTTGAGTTAAAATTTGTATATTTTTTTCATAAGTTTGATGAGTGATGAAAAATAAAGTGCTATAATCTTGCTTTTCTTTTTTAGGCTTTTGCAAGAAAGTATCGATTGAAATTTGATGTTCACTCATTAATTGTGTGATTTTTGATAAAACTCCTATTTTATCTAATACCTTTAATCTTAAATAATATCTTGTATAAATTTCATCTTTACTTAAAAGTTTATAAGAAGTATCATTTAAATACCCAAAAATAGCACTATTTTTTTCTTTTCTTGCTATATCGATTAAATCAGCTATAACAGCACTTGCAGTTGCCCTGCCACCTGCTCCTGGGCCATAATATAAACTTTCACCCAATACATCTCCATCAATACTAATAGCATTCATTACCCCATCAACTTTTGCTAGTATTTTATCTTTGCTAAGCATGGTAGGATGAACTCTTAATTCTATTTTTTCATCTTTAATCTTAGCAATACCCAAGTGTTTTATGGTATATTCAAATTCTTTTGCAAAATAAATATCCTCATTACTTACTTTGCTAATACCCTCAATCAAAATATCTTCAGGTTTCACTCTTAATCCATAGGCAATATTTGCTAAAATCAAAAGTTTATGCGCTGCATCAAAACCCTCTATATCAAAAGTGGGATTAGCTTCAGCATATCCTAAATCTTGTGCTTTTTTTAACACCTCTTGGAATTTGGTATTATCTTCGGTCATTTTACTTAAAATATAATTGCTTGTGCCATTTAAAATGCCTTTAATAGAAACAATATTATTAGCACTCAAGCCCTCTTTTAAAATTTTAATAATAGGAATTCCACCCGCCACACTCGCCTCATAACCAAAAGCTGTATCTTGTGCTAATTTTTCAAGCTCATAACGATGATAAGCAAGCAAAGCTTTATTAGCAGTTACCACTGCTTTTTTTCTTTTTAAAATTTTTGAAATTATCTCAAAGGGTAAATCAATACCACCCATTAACTCCACAAATACATCAATATCTTCACGCTCTAAAACCTCATCAATATCATTTACCACAGGAATTAACGCATTTGTTTTTGGATTTCTTGCCAAAGCAATTACTGGAATAATTTCTTCATCACATCTTGCTTTGATTAAATCTTGATTTTTTAACAAAGTTTCTACAACAGCACTTCCTACCGTACCATATCCCAAAATTGCGATTTTCATTTTATTCTCTTAAATATTTTTTTATATTTCTTGCTGCTTGACGAATGCGGTTTTCATTTTCTATTAAAGCTATTCTAACATACTCATTACCCGCTTCACCAAAACCAACTCCAGGGCTTACCGCTACATTTGCTTTTTGCAAAAGCTGTTTAGAAAATTCCATACTTCCAAGGTGAGCTTTACTTTGAGGGAGTTTTGCCCAAACAAACATACTTGCATTTGGTTTTTTCAGCTCCCATCCTGCCTGAAAAAATGAATCAAGCAAGACTTCTAATCTTTTTGCATAAGTTGCCTTAATCTCTTCAACACAAGTTTGATCTCCATCTAAAGCTATAGTAGCAGCAACTTGTATAGGAGTATACATACCATAATCAAACCAAGACTTGATTTTTTTCAAAGCCGCAATTAAGCGTTTATTACCCACTACAAAACCTACACGCCAACCTGCCATATTGTAAGACTTTGAAAGTGTATAAGTTTCTACCGCTACATCTTTAGCACCTTCAACTTCAAAAATAGAAGGGGTTTTATAAGAACCAAAAGTCAAATCTGCATAAGCAATATCAGAAATAATATAAAATCTTTCTTTTTTTGCCATTGCAACTAATCTCTCATAAAAACTTCTTTCCACAGTGACTGTTGTAGGATTGTGCGGAAAATTTACCACTACATATTTTGGACGCGGAATACTTTCATGTAGTGTTTTTTGTAAATTTTCAAAAAAAGTATTTTCATTTAATTCATAATTTTCATTAAAATCAAAATTCATAGTTGCTACATTACCACCTGCTATGATAAAAGCTTGAGTGTGTATAGGATAAGCGGGTGTAGGTACAATAGCTACATCTCCTGGGTTAATAACAGCTCTTGCTAAATTTACAAAGCCTTCTTTAGAGCCCATCGTTGCAACTACTTCACTTTCAGGATCTAAATCAACATCGTATTTTCTTTTATACCAATTACAAATTGCAAGTCTTAGTTTATAAATTCCACTCGAAGCAGAATAACCAGAAGTTTTTTCTTTATTTGCACTTTCGCAAAGTTTATCTATAATGTGTTGAGGAGTTTTACCATCAGGATTTCCCATAGAAAAATCTATTATATCCTCCCCTGCTCTTCTTGCTGCCATTTTAATCGCGTTAACTTCAGCAAAAACATAATTTGGAAGTCTTTCTATGGTATTAAAATGAATTTCTTCAAACATTTTCCATCCTTTTTAGCGTCTTAAGTAAATTTTTAAACCCCTTTTTATGTTATCAAGGCTAAACATATCGCCAATGATAGCATATTTTGCACCCAATGGGATATTTATATTAATTTCATTTTGTTTGTGTGTGTTTTCTATACCTTGAATAAAATTTAAATTTTTATCTAAAAATTGAATTTTACAAAACCAAGAATCAAGATTGTGCGCACTAAGCTCTATGCTTTTTGCTCCTTGTAAATCAACAATATATTCCCTTAAAGGCTTATTTAATTGAGTGATGGTATTTAGTGGAATTTGAGTATTGACTTTAGGTTTTGCTTTTGAAAAATCTAGCTCATACTCATAATTTAATTCTGAAATTTTAGAAATATCTTTAATAAAAACAGAGCTTGATAACAAGGCTTTATAGAAAACTCCTGGATCAAGCATATATTGAGAATCTACAGCTAACTTATAGGTGATATAATTTTCCCTTAAAGTTAATTCAGTTGGTATAAAATACACATAGCCTAATTCGTTTAAAGTATCATTAATAGTTTTAAAAAATAAAACAGAATCAGCTTGAGCTTTAAAACTAAAAGTTAGAGTTTTTGGCTCATTTAATATAAAATTTGCCAAAGAATTAGTTTTTAAAATTTGAGAAATAGTGTAAATATCTACATTTCCGCGTTCATCTTTATAATCATTCCTTGCAAACAAGAGCTCTAATTTTGCATCTTTAGAATTATCATTAACAATATGTTTTGCAACTTCTAAAGCACTTAGTGCAAAAGCGTTAAGAGTAAAAAAAATGGAAAATATTAAAATTCTTACCATAATTTTCCTCTATTTTCTTTGATAAATTCAGCTTTTGTAATTTGTTTGATTTTACCATCTTTAATCATTAAAAATTTAGACACACCGTTTTTAAACTCTAAAGTATTATTATTTTCATCGTTTAAGCTAAAAGCAGCGTGGCCTGTGGTAATTAACATATCTTTATCCAAAGGTAAAACATAATCATTTTTAATAGTTAAAGAGCTCTTTCTAAAAGTTTTTAAATCCACCATACCAAGCCAAAGCTCTGCACTTGGTTTTATAATGCTTTCATTGAGTAAAATGATATTTTCTTCAGGCATATTTGAGCTAGCATTATCTTCTAATGTTTTTTCTGTATTATTGTTCTCGCTTATTGGTTCTAAAATAGTCGCGTTTGTTTCATTATTTTCCATAGCATCATCAGCAAAAAAATTAAGAACTGGTGTTTCATTTTCATCAACTTTTTCTTCTAAAACAACCTGCTCTTGATTTAATACATTGGTGGTATTTTCATCTAAAGTAGAACTTTGAAAAAATCTTGAAACACCCCAGGCCAAAGCTACTATCAAAAGTACTACTACTATAATCACAATATACCATACACTTGAGCTTTCTTTGGTATATGAGTTCATTCTAGGTGAAATATGCACATGATTTTTTTTCTCAATACCATTTTCTTCTAAATAGACATGATATTCTTCTAAAAAATTAGAAAAGTCAAGCTCATACTCTCTTTGTAAAATTTTAATAAAGCCATTTACATTAAAGCGAGATAAAGACTTAAAATCTTTCTTAATGATATATTCAAGACAAGCTATTTCTATTTGTGTTCTTTTTTGAACTTCTAACAAATTTAAATCTTCTAATTTTTTCCAACTATCCATTTTTCATCCTATCGCAAAGTATTGCAAATGCTGCACTAACATTTAAACTATCAAAATCATTGTGCATTTTTATACCTACGCACTCATCGCATTTTTTAAGCACCTTTGGCGCTATACCAAAACCTTCACTTCCCATAATCAAAACTTTTTTATCTTTGGCCTTGATAGTATGTATATCACTACCTCCGCTTGCACTAGCATAGATATAAAAACCTTTTTGTTTTAACTCATTTATCATGCTTAAAATATCATCATTTAAGACTATTTTCATATCTAAAGCTGCTCCACTACTTGCACGAATAACTCCATCCATAGCCACGCTTTTAGCTACCAAAATAACCCCATCAGCACCTAAAGCATAAGCACTACGCACGATAGCACCTATATTTCCAACATCGCTAACATTATATAAAATAACTATAAAATCTTTTTCTTTTAAACTCTCAAAAGAGCTAAATTCAAATTCATCAATTTCCATTAAAAAACCTTGATGATTTCCACCTCTTGCCAAGCTTTGTGCGGCTTTAAAATCGAGTTTTTTAATTTTTTTTGATGCCCTTGTTATTTTTGAAAAATCAGCTTTTTCACATTCTTTTGCCAAATAAATTTCTTTAATTTTTTCTTCATGCTTTTCTAAGATATAAAAAAACACTTGCTTACCATAAACTATCATTTTTAAATAATAACCAAATTCAACTTAAAAGCAGTTTTTGATAATTTTCTTTTGGAGATTTTGCATTGATTTTCGAAAGAAGTTTTGCCTTTGTCTTTAAAGATAAATCAAGCTCATAAATATCTTGCTCACACAAGGTATTTTGATGAAATTGCTTTTCTTTGGCATTTACCACTGCACACCATTCACCGCGTAAATCCATTGTTTTTAATTTTTCCAAAACCTCTAAAGCTTCTGCCCTAAATTTAGTTTCAAATTTCTTTGTTGCTTCTTTTATGATAAAAATTTCTCTTAAAGGATCAATTTTACTAATTTCTTCTACTAAATTAAGTATTCTAGTAGGTGCTTCATAAACTATACTAGGATAAGGATTAAGCATTAAATTTTCAATATCTTTTTGTCTTTGAGGATTTTTATTAGCCAAAAAACCCATAAAAATAAATTCTTTTTTACAAAATGCGCTTGAAACCAATGCAAGCAAAGCAGCATTTGATCCTGTTAAGACTTCATAGTCAATATTGTTTTTAATAGCATATTCGATTAAAAATTGCCCCGGATCGCTAATACCTGGCATACCTGCATCACTTAAATATGCAATATCTTGTTTAAAAAAATCCTCATCTATTTTTGCTAAAAAATCTTTTTCATTATGAGTATGTAAAGCTATATATTTATCAGGCTTTATTTCTAAATTAAATTTTTCATTAAGAAGATGAATTAAAGATTTGCAAACTCTTGTATCTTCACATAAAAAGAGCTTGCATTTTTGTAAAATTTCTAAAGAATGAAAAGAAATATCGTTTAAATTTCCTATGGGCGTAGGAATAAAATATAACATTATTGCATTGCGTATTTTTTCTTAAATTTCTCTACACGACCCGCAGCATCTACGATTTTTTCACTACCTGTAAAGAATGGGTGGCAGCTTGAACAAATATCAACTTTAATTTCTGATTTATTTGACTTAGTAGTAAAAGAATTTCCACAAGCACAACTAACTTTACACTCTACATATTCTGGGTGAATTTCTTTCTTCATTGTTTATCCTTTTTCAAAACATTAAGGCGTAATTATATAGATTTTTATATAAAAAATAGCTAAATTTAAGCATGCTTTTAAATTATAAATTTTGAAGCAACCCCTATAAGTGCTGTTTGTGCTTTAAGTATATAGTTGGCTTGTAATTTTGCTCTTTTTATATTTATTTCTCTTTCTTTTTGCGAAAATCCGCCTTCAGCCCCAACCAAAAATACATACCTACCGGGATCAAAATTCATCAAATCTTCACCTTCAAAATCTATCAAAACAATATTTTCATAAGCTTGCTGAAATTTTTTAAAGTCATCAAAACTTTCAAGTTCCATTAAAGAAGCACGACCGCATTGCTGGGATGATTCTATAAGAATTTTTTCCATTCTTTTAAAATCTAATTTAAAATTTTTTTGCGAGTATTCCATATGCACAAAAGAAAGTTTTGCTACTCCAAGTTCATTTAAAAAAGGTAAAGTTTTTTCTATAACCTTTGGATCAATCACCGCCAAAGCTAAATGTATATATGTTTTTAATTCTTGTTTTTCTTCTTTTTTATCAAGTAAATTTAATACGCAAGAGCGTCTAGAAAGCTCTATGCATTCATAAGTGTAAGTATAAAAATCTTTCAAATTCTTTAATATAATTTTATCACTCACTTTAATTCTTCGAGCCTTTAAGTGCAAAAAGGCTTCATTTTCTAGCTCTAAACTTGCAGTACCACTTTGTGGGTGATATAAAAATTGCATTAAAAATAAAACCTCTTAAGTAAATAAGGTACAAAAAGTAAGAATATACCCAAACACAAAATAAAAAAACTTAAAAATCTAAATTTAGCATAGCGTTTAAACAATCTTGCTTTTTTAAATAAAACAAATTGATAAATAGCCAAAGCAAAAATCAAAATCCAACAAAACCACATAGAAAGCACATAGAAATTAAATTCAAAATGCTTTAAAGCCCATAACAAACTTCCAGTAAAAAGTGTAATTGCTAAAAACAAATAATAAATTGGTAAAAATAGACGAATTCTTTTTATAAAGATAAATTCTTGTGAGAAGTTACTTTGAGTCAAATACAAATAAAACAACATTAAAAAACCATTTGTATATAAACTATACACATGCAATGCTAAAAAAAATTCATAACTTTGATCCATTATTGTCCTTGTGTATTATTTTCATCTTGTATATCATCATCAACAGGTATAGGAAGTGTTTCATCATCTATAATGACATTAGAATCACTTTGTTCAATCTGAACTTGCTCGGTTTGTATTTCTTTTTTTATATTTTTATTCTCTTGATTTGAACAAGCCATAAAAAGCAATATTGGCACAATCAATAAAATCTTTTTCATTACACCTCCTTTTGATTGATAAAAACAAAATTTACATCTTGAAGTTTTTCAAAAAAATCTTTGTCTTTCCATTCATCTCTTATAGCTTGTGAAAAGTCAATATCTGCCAAATCAATCTTTGGTAAAAATTCACTATAAGCATCTTCTCTAAAACCTTGTGCATAACCTGTTCTTGTTTCATGTACAATAATGCTTTTTAAACTAACACCTTGCTCACCATTGACCATCTTAGTCTTTAAAAGCAAAGTATCAATCAGTACAAAAAATATGCGTACAAAATTTTCCGCACTTACATTCACAGGTAAACTCACCCATCTTTGCGAGTGCTTTTTCATATCTTCTAAATAAGCTTTATCATCATCTTTAAAAAGCGTAATAGCATGATCAAAACTATCAATAATTTGTTTTATCTCATCTTTTAACAAACCAAAATCATACACCATTCCAGCATTATCAAGGTATTTACTCTCAAGTAAAATTTCTACCTTATAAGAGTGGCCATGTATGCTTGTTTTACATCGCTTGGAGCTACAAAATCTAACAATATGAGCATTTTCAAATTCAAATATTTTTCTAATAATCATACGCCTTCTTTATCTCCCCAAATTCTAATATGCAATCTATCGGAGTAATTATATCCATTTTTTATACAAAATTCAGCAACACTTAAGGCGTTTTTGGAAATTTCTTCTTCATTTGACCCCATAGGCATACAAAAAACATCATTTTTACAAACTTGTAAAATTTCATTGATTTCTTTTAAGGCTTTATTTTCTTGTAAAAAATCCTTATCCAAAACAAATTTATAAAAACTTTCCTTAGCATAATTTTTAAAAGCTTTCAAAGCTTTTTCATTAATTCTTTTTTCTTTTTTTACACCACTATTGCTAAGCTTTACTCCTAAAGCAAAATAACATTTTTTATACAAAGGATATTTTTCAAAATCAATTTCAATACTTGCATTTGTTTCAAAATGCACCATAAAATCATTTTCTAAAAGTAAATTAATAAAACACAAAAAATCTTTATTTTGATAATTTAACAAAGGCTCACCACCCGTAATTACAACTATAACTTTGCGTGAATTTGCTAGCTTCAAAACCTCATCAAAAAGCTTTGTTGAAGTATATGTTTTATAACAAGTTTTAAATTCTTTAGTAAAAACAGCTCTTATAGTATCACAGCCCAAAAGTATTTTAGAATCTTTTTCTTTTTTTACTCCAAAGCCTGCGCAGTTAAAATTACACCCGGCAAATCTTACAAATATAGCCAAATTTCCACTATATTTTCCCTCACCTTGCAAGCTTAAAAAAGTTTCAACAACTTCCATTATCCACCTGTTTGATAAAAGGCTCTTGTGGAACTTTGATTGGCTTCATTTTCTGCCCATCTATTTTTTTCTGATTTATTTTTTATCACGGTTTTTAAAACTTCACAAGCACTTGCTATGTCTTTATTGCGTATAGCTTTTTTAATGCTTAAAGCCTCATCATAATATAAACAAGGTATCAAAAGCCCTTCGGCTGAAAGCCTTATACGGTTACAACTATCACAAAAATCATGGCTGTGTGGATCAATAATGCCAAACTCATACCCATCTTCAAGTTCATAAATAGTCGCAGGTGCATTTGGACTTTTTTGTCCTTGTTTAAAAGAATACTTTTGAGCAATGATATTTAAAATTTCTGTTGATTTTAAGCCTTTTAAATCTCCATAAGCATGATAATTTTCCATAAATTCTATAAAACGAATTTGACTTTTGCGTGCTTTGGCAAATTCTAAAAGATCGATAAACTCACTATCATTAATCCCTTTAAGAGCTACGGTGTTAAATTTAATATTAAAACCTAATTCTAAAGCCTCATTAATACCATTTAACACATCTTTGAGTATGTTTTTTTGAGCTAATTTAAAGGCCACTTCTTCTTTTAAGGTATCTAAAGAGATGTTAATTCTTTTTAAGCCCGCTTGTTTTAAATCCTTTGCTTGTTGTTTTAATAAAGAAGCATTAGTAGTAAGCGCTAGATCTATATCTTGCTTATACTCACTAATCATAGCAATAAATTTATGCAAATCTTTTCTTACTAAAGGCTCACCACCTGTAATACGAATTTTCTTAACTCCTTCATCAATGCAAACTTTAACAAACATAAAAAGTTCTTCAAATGATAAAAGATTTTCCTTAGCACTCCATTCAAATGGAGTTTTTGGCATACAATAAAGGCAACGAAAATTACATCTTTGTGTTACTGAAATTCTTAAATAATCAATCACTCTTCCATAGCTATCTACTAACATCAAAGGCCTTTATAATAATTTATTAAATTTTAAAATAAGCTCAACCCTACCCATACCTATACGTAAATCTTTAGCAATTTGCTCAATAGATTTTTTTTGATTAAAAAGTTCTATGACTTTTTGTTCTTCATTATCATAACTTGGGCTTAATTTTGTAATACTTTGGGTTTTTTGTTCTAAATTCAACAAGCGATTTTTTTGCTCACTTTGAAATTCTTCAATAACTTCTTCTACTTCTTTTAAAGCGCTTAAAATAGGAATAATATTTTGATTGATTTTTTGTTCTAGCACCTGCAAAAGCTCTTCTTTTAATTCTTCTCTTATGGCTTCAGTGTCTATTTCTTCTTTTTCTTGTTCTTGTTCCTCTAAACTTTCTTTTTTTAAATAATGATATTGCTTGTTTAAATCTTCTATCATCTTACCAAGCTCATTAATTTTAGCAATACTTTCTTTTTCTTTTATCATCATATAAGCAAACATAGCAAAAATTAATAAAGCTACCACAAGCCACAATAATAAATCACTACCCATTTTCTTGCTCCTTTAAAATCTTAATCATCGCTCTTTGCATATTTGCTACAAAATTATCATACACGAGCTCATCTTCTGCTTTTATTTGCGTGATTTTTGCTTCATTCTCATTTAATGCTTTAAAAAAAATACTAATTTTTTGACCATTTAAATTAAATCTAGCATAATAATCTTCATCTTGCATTAAACACCTATCTTTAAATTGAATATGTGTAAAATTTACCCCAATCACAAAAGATTTATATTTTAAATTAACAAATAATTTTGTTTTATTAATATCATTTTTTATCAAATACAATTCTTGCTTTAAATCCATAAGCAAATCAAAAATCAACTGCTCACCCTCGCTAAATTCTACCCTTGAAGCAAGCTTTTTCCATTTGCTTAAATTGACATAATTATTACTTGAAACATATTCTTGCAAAAACTCTTCATATCTTTCTGTGCTCTCTTCAAATTCTAATTCCAAAGAACTTTTAAAAAATTTCATCTCCATAAAAGATCAACCCATATAAAAATAAAAAACACTATACTTAAATACCCATTTAAAGTAAAAAATGCTTTGTCAATTTTTGCAAAATTCTTTCTAACAATGCGGTGCTCAAAAAATAAAATAACAGCACTAACAATCACACCTAAAAATGCAATATTTCCTGTTGGAGCTACCCAAACAAATAAAAACCAAAAAAGCACTGCTAAAACATGACAAAATGCTGAAATAAACAAGGTCGCTTCAAGCCCAAATTTAGCAGGTATAGAGTGCAAGCCTGTCTTTTTATCATACTCCATATCTTGCAAAGCATAAAGTAAATCAAAACCAGCTGTCCAAAAAGTAACACCCAAACACAAAATAACACTATAAATTTCAATACTTCCCAAAACCACAATACTGCCTGCAATAGGAGCAAGTCCTAAGCAAAATCCTAATACTAAATGCGCTAGGGATGAAAATCTTTTAAAGGCTGAATAAATAGCTAAAATAAACAATACCGGCAAAGAAAGAGCAAAGGCTAGTTTGTTGATAAAATAACTTGCCAAAACAAAAATAATAGCATTTAAAATAATAAAAAGTAAAATGCTAGTTTTACCTATACGACCATCGATATTAGGTCTATTTGCACATCTTGGATTGTTTTTATCAATGTCTTCATCCATCAAACGATTGATTGCCATTGCAAAATTTCTTGCACTTACCGCGCAAATAACACCCAAAAACAAAGCTTTAAAACCAAACCAAGTGCTATCATTTAAAATAACAGAAGCTACAATCATAGAAACAAACAAAAATGGTAAAGCAAAAATAGAATGCTTAAAAACAATCAAGTCCAAAATATCTTTTAATTTTTCTTTTAATAAAGGCATTTTTTCTCTTTATAATATATTTTTGTTATGATTTTACTAAAATAATTTTAAATTTAGGATATTTTTACGATGTTTTTTGAATTTGCACTCATTGGAACTACTGCAAGTGGCAAAACAGAACTTGCTAACAAACTAGCTTATGAATTTAATGCAAGTATTTTAAGCCTTGATAGTCTTTGCGTGTATAAACAAATCAACATCGCTTCAGCCAAAACAGAGCAAAAAACCTTAGATGAGCTTGATTATTTTGGCATAAATTTATTAAATGTCAATGAGCATTTTAACATCGCTTTGTTTTTTGAAGAATACAAAAAAGCAAAAGCCTTTGCTCAAAAAAACAATCAAATGTTAATTATTACAGGTGGAACTAGTTTTTATTTAAAAGCTTTAATGGATGGCTTGAGTGAAAATTTCAAAGAAAGTCAAAGCACGCTAGGTAATGATGAAATTTATCATTTAATGATAAAAATTGATCCACATGCCAAAATAGAAAAAAACGACACCTATCGCTTAAAAAAATGGCTTGGAATTTATGAGCAAACTAATAAAATCCCAAGCGAAGTTTTAAAAGAAACAAAACAAGAAGCTTTAATTAAAAAACTTGATATTTTTGAAATTTCTTGGCAAAAAGATCTTTTGGAAAAACGCATTATTAAACGCACTAAAAATATGCTTGATGAGGGTTTAATAGATGAAGCTAAAATGCTATATAGTAACTACGATCATCATTTAAAAGCACTAAATTCCATAGGCTTAAAAGAATGTAAAGATTTTTTAGATAAAAAAATAAATTTAAACGAGCTTGAAGAACTCATCATCATTCACACAAGACAACTTGCCAAAAGACAAAGAACTTTTAATAAAAAATTCAACAAAGAAATTTTAGATTTTCAAAATGCTTATGAAAATTTAAAAGCTTATATTTTAAAAAAACATCAAGGCTGAGTGTTTAAGACATTTAATTTATCTTTACATAAATTTTGCCAATTGCTTGTTGTGTTAATATCTATACAATTTTGCAAACTTTGCTTTTGATTTTGTACATCTTTTAAATCTTCATAAATATTACTTTGCATATAAAAAGCTCTTGCGCGCTCATCATCTTTTAAAGGATTAGCAAGCAAATCTTTAAACAAAGTTAAGGCTTGTTGAGCTTGATTGTTTTGTTTTAAAGCTTTGATATAGATAAATTCTAAATCCGGACTAAAAAGATTTACTCCTTTTAAATTTTGATAATCAATAGCCTTTGGAGCATAAGTTAAAATACTTGTTAGAAAATTATTTTTTTCACAATAACGCAAAAACTCATAATATAATTCCACCATACGATAATTCATAGGAAATTGCTCTAGTTTTTGCAAAGTTCTTATCATAGCATTATAATCTTGCAATTTAAGTTCAGCAAAAAATTTAATATAATTTGCTTCAAATTTTTCATCATCGCTAATAATAGTTCTTGTATTTAAAATATCATTAATTGTTTTTACAACAAAACGATAACGCTTATCTTTAAGCGCTAAATCTGCACTTTGGAGTTTATAAAAAATAATATCATCATTTTCATTTTCCACTATATATTTTTTAGCTTCTTCTATACGAGTAGTACGCTTAAAGCATTCAAGCATTTGTTTTTTATTTTGTATTTTATTTCCCACATCATAGACCTTAAAATCATCATATATTTTAACAGCAGCTAAGCACTCATCATTTTTTAAATTTTGTTCTAAAACTAAAATAGCAGCTTGTTCTAAAAGATTTTTGATTTCTTTGTTGGAATATTTTTCTATGTCTTTTTGATAACTTACAACTTTTTCATAATTTTTTTCTTGAAAATATAATCTCACATTATCAAATAAAGCCATACTAGAAATTTCTCCAGCATACTTTTGCATGATCTCTTCATATCTTTGATGTAAAAAACTTGCATTATTATCTTTTAAATATAAGAAATTTTTATCTTGAGCTTCTTTTATTAAACTCACATATTCACCCAAAGGAAAATCTTCTGTGTAAAGATCTAAATACTTTTGAGCTTTAGTATGTTCATTTGCATTCAACAAAGCCAAAGAAAGATCTTTTAATACTCTTTCATATTCTTTATCGACTTTAGTCAAATGCGTAAAAATATACTCATAAATTTTAGAACTTAAATCATAAATTCTATGATTACTAAAAGCCTTAGCTAAAGATAAAGAATTTTCTAAATCACTCATAAAAAATTCAGGATTTGATTCTAAAATTTTACTTGCTAATTCCTTGGCTTCTTTTGTATTTTGCGCTTCTAAATAATTTTTAGACAAAAATAAAGCAGCTCTACTAGCTAAATCTGCATTTGGAGTAGAATAATATACATCTTGATAAATATTATTTGCTATATTTTTTTTACCCAAATGATATAAATAATCTGCATAATCAAGTAAAGCTATTATGGTATATTTATCGTCTTTATGCTCAGTACTTAAAGTATCAATAATATAATCGACATTAGATCTTTGAGATAAGCCCATATAAACTCTCATCATGATATACATTACTTCCGTATAATCTTTATCATTAATATAAGTTCTCACCCATCTTTTAGCATCATCTAGCATTTGCTCTAAAATTTGCTGATCTTTATCAAGCTCATAAGTATAAAGCTTATTTTGCGCTCTTAATTTATAAAGCTCAAATTCATTCATAAATACACTACCTTGATAACGCTTAATAGCATTAACAGCATCTCGTAAAACTTGATCGTATTTTTTGGCTTCATATTCTTGTTTGATATTAAAATATGCATTAAAATCTGCACTTTTTGAAGTTTCCATAGGATTAGAATTTAAATCCAATGCTCCAATATAAGGCATTAATGCATCATCAAAATAAATATCAAAATCAAGTCCATCGCTAGGTTTATAATACCTTAAATCCTTAGTAAAAATAAACACAAAATGTTTAGAAGTATCTCCATTTTGACTTTGAATTTCTTTAGCATTAAAAATATCTTGAGAATAATTAAACATTTTAGCTAAAATTTTAGGATATATTTTAATTGTCAAAAAAGTTTGGTGTTTTTCAAAATAAATTGTAAAATCATCAAATTCTTTATTTTGAAATTGCATATTACTAACGCCCAAAACATTACACTCAAAATGAGTTTTTTCAAATTCAAAAATACTCTTGCAAGTAAAATCTTTATTATCTTTTAAATGCAAAAGTGTAAAGGGACGATTTTGTTCTTCCCCTTTATTAACAATAACTTCAAAAGAAAATATATAATTTATGCTTAATAATAATAAAAATAAAATCCTTATCATGAGCGTGATTATAGCAATATTATTTCACAAAAGCAAAAACGCACATGATAAGCTTCCGATAAAACATAAACTTAAAATAATCTTTTGCCTAATATCTAAATTTATACTCTTTATAGATTGACTTTTTTTAAAAAAGATATAAATTAAAATTTTCAAATAAGCATAAAGCATAATCATGGAACTTAAAGCTATAGCAAATACAAGCACATAATAGCCTGAATTTAAAATAGAAGCTAAAATTAAAATTTTACCCCAAAAAATCCCAAAAGGTGGAATTCCTGCTATACATAAAATAAACATAGCTAATATTATAGATAATACGGGTCTTTGATCAAATAAGCCAGAAAAACTTTCAAATGAGCTTTTTTGAAATAAACTTAAGATTAAAAAAATTCCATAGTTTGCAAAAGCAAAAGAAACCCAATAAACGAACAAAGCAAAAATTGAAAGCAGGTAAGAAGTTTCATCTCCTTGAGAACTCACACTCATACTAGAAACAATAACAGCCAATATAAAAGAAGAATGAGTAATAGAGCTATATGCAAGCATTTTTTTTGCATCTTTTTGAATTAAAACTACTATGCTTACAGCAAGCATAGAAAAAATTGCTAACGATGCGACTATGTATTCAAATTTTACTCCACCGCCTAAAGCAGAAAAAATTCTTAAAACTACTATTATCATAGCAATTTTTGGAACAATAGATATGAAAGCTATAAAATTTGTATGAACTCCACAATATACATCTTTTAGCCAAAAATGAAAAGGAGCGATAGAAAGTTTTACTCCAACAATAACCAAAAACATCACTCCAGCACATAATAATATAGGATCTGAAATATATTCAGAATGCAATAAATTATCCAAATCCAAAGACTTTGTTTTTAAATACACAAAAGCACAAGCAAAAACAAAAAATCCAGCCCCTACTGCAGCTAAGGCAAAATATTTTATGCTAGAACTAATAGCATTATGAGTTCCTCTTAATGCTATTAATGTATAAAGAGCTAAAGAAGATCCTTCTAAAGCTAGGAAAATCACAATCAAATTAGTACTTGAAACCATTAATATTAAAGAAGCAACCATAAACAAAAATAAAGAAAAAAATTCTGCTCTTTGTTCATCTTTGTCTATAAGCAAATAAAGCATAGAAAAAAACAAAATAATTATTTGTGCAAAAATTGCATAATTATCGCTTACAAATAAACCAAAAAAAGCATGAGAATTATCTAAAACAAAACCATTATAAAGCAATAAAAAACACAAAGTACTAAGCAAAGCTATAACACTTGCTCCTATATAAAAATTTCTAGAAAGTTTTTTAAATGCACTCAATAAAAGTAATACAATAGCCCAAAAAAGCAATGACAACACAGGAAATAATAATACAAAATTTAATTTTTCTAAACTAAAACCACTCATTAAAAACCTCTTATACTATCTATGATTTTTTGATTTTCTATGGCGATATTTCTTGTTTGCATAACTTCAAGAATACTATTTACATTAGAAGCAATTTGATCTAGCATAGCACTTGGAGCTACCCCTAAATAAATCACTAATGCACTTAAAATACTTAAAACAAAAATTTCACCTTTTTTAAGCGTAAATTTACTGCACACTTCTTCTTCGCAAGTAGTAAAAAACATATTTCTATAAATATTTAGCATATAAATAGCTCCTAAAACGATTACACCGCCTGCAAATAATGCATACCATAAATTTACACTTGCCACACCTTGCAAGATCAAAAACTCACCTACAAAGGAAATAGTCAAAGGCAATGAAATAGATGAAAACAACAATACTGCAAAGAAAAAGCTAAATAATGGGGCTGTTTTAGCTAAATTTTTATAAAAGTCTAAATCAAAAGTATGATATCTTTTGTAAAGCATATAAGCGGCTAAAAATAAGCCACCTGTTACTATACCATGTGCAAACATATAAAATACAGAACCACTAACCCCATTATAAGTAAAAGTTACGATACCTAAAATTACCACACCCAAATGCGAAATTGAGCTATAAGCAATTAATTCTTTTAAATCCTTGGCTTTAAAAGCAATTAAGGCTGCATATAAAATTCCAACTATACATAAAATAGCAAGTAAAGAATAATAATGATTCAAAGTATCAGGCGCTAAAGGCAAAATAAATCTTAAAAACCCAAAAGGTGCCATTTTAAAGCTTACAAGCATTACAGATACTAAAGTCGGACTTTTGGTATAAACCTTTGGAGCCCAAGTATGAAAAGGAAATAAAGGACTTTTAATCGCAAAAGCAATAAAAAATCCTACAAATATTAGATTTTGTGCATTCTCAGGTATAAAAAATTCACTCTTATACCAAGCTAACAAATCAAAACTCCAATATCCAAAACTTTGATAATACAAAAATCCCACATAAATAATAGCTAAAAGCATAAGCATAGAACCGCAAAATGCATAAATGAAAAATTTAATCCCTGCCTTATAATTATCTGAATATCTACCTATTAAATAAATAAGCGGTATAAGAGAAAACTCCCAAAATACATAAAACAATAAAGCATCCAATGAAGCAAAAAGTCCTACAATGCAAAATTGTAATAAAAATATACTTATTACAACACTTTTATCTTGAATATCCAAACATATAAAAGATAAAAAAATCATAATAGAACAAAGTAATATTAAATAAAGCGCTATAGCATCTACACCTATGTGAAAATTAACCATCAAAGAATTTAAACTAAATTCATAAGCCATGCTACCATCGTAGTTAAATAACAAAAAAACATTAAAAACTAAAATCAAAAAACTAACTAAAACAGCAAAGGACTTGCTATCTTCTTTTTGTAAAAATAAAGCTATAAAAGCCGCAAAAAATGGAAATAACATTAATAAACCAAGCATATTACACCGCCAAAGCTAAACAAAATAAACACACAAAAGCCAAAACTACAATTCTTAAAGCCAAAGAATAATCCTTACCCATACTAAGAACCCTAGCAAATGTTTTAAGGAAAAATGCAATACTATCTACCAAAGCATCTAAAATTTCTTTATCAGCTTTTCTTAAAAATTCACAAAATAAAGCATACTTACTAACAATAAATTGATGATAAAATTTTGGTATGTAGTATTCATTAAACAAAAGTTTGTAAATACTTGTTTTAGAAAGTGATGGTTTAAACCAATTTTTCCAATAAGCTATGATAGCTAAAAGCACTCCAAGTACCGCAGAAACACTTGCAAGTATCATAACTAAAGAATTTTGACCATCAATAAAAGCTAAATTTTTACTTACAAAATCCATAAAGCTATGCTCAAAAAATCCTGCTATAATAGCAAGCAAAGCCAAAGGACTCATCGCAAGCAAAGCTATTTTACTAGCTTCATGGGGATGTTCTTCATGTCTTTTTGGAGTAAAAAATACAAGCATTAAAAGTCTAAAGCTATAAAAAGCTGTCATAAAAGCTGCTATTAAAAGTACTAAAAAAATTCCATGATGATGGCTTATAAAAGAAAATCCTAAAATTAAATCTTTAGAGAAAAATCCTGCAAAAGGATAAATTCCTGCTAAAGCTAAAGAACCTATAAGCATTAAAATAGCACTAAAACGCATACTTTTATAAAGTCCACCCATTTTACTAATATCAAGCTTATCATTCATAGCATGCATAACATTACCCGCACCTAAGAATAATAAAGATTTAAAAAATGCATGAGTTGCAAGATGAAATAAAGCTATTGCATAAGCTCCAAGACCTGCTGCTACAAACATATACCCAAGTTGAGAAAGCGTCGAATATGCAATAATTCTTTTTAAATCTTTAGCTACCATAGCCATAGAAGCAGCAAAAAGCGCTACAAAGGCTCCAAGTATAGCGATAAAATACCCTACTTCAGGAACTTGTAAATAAAGCTCCCCTGCGCGAATTACCAAATAAACTCCCGCAGTAACCATAGTAGCAGCATGGATTAGAGCTGAAACTGGCGTAGGTCCTGCCATAGCATCAGCAAGCCAAGTATGGAAAGGAAATTGTGCTGATTTACCCATAGCACCTACAAAAAGTAAAAGTGCTATTAAAATCAAAATCACATCATTTTCATGCCCTAAAGATAAAAGGGTAAAAAATTCATCATATTTTAAAGAGTTAAATTCTATATAAATTAAGAAAATTCCTAAAAGCAAAGCCAAATCTGCAATTCTATTCATGATAAATGCTTCATTAGCAGCAAAAGTGTATTTTTTATTATGATACCAAAAACCTATCAAAAGCCATGAGCAAAGTCCAACACCTTCCCAACCTATGAAAAGTCCTAAGAAATTATCACTCATAATCAAAAACATCATAGAAAAAACAAAAAGTCCCAAATAGCTAAAATAGCGATTAAACCCTTCATCATGCTCCATATAAAATATACTATATAAATGCACAAAAGTCGCTACTATACTTACCACATTCATCATAATCAAAGTAATAGAGTCTATTTTAAAACCAAAACTAACATCTACTAAAGATATCCAAGTACCAAGTTCAAAATTAAAATGTACTCCATTATTTAATAAAACAATTGAAGCAAAAGCTGAAAAAGCTATAAATAAAGAAGCTAAATAACCTAAAATAATTTTCTTAGCACTAAAAGCAAAAATACCTAAAATAACAGCTGAAGCCAAAGGAGAAAAAAGTGCAATTAAAGCTAAATTTTGCATTTTATCTCTCCTTTTTCAGCTAAAGAGCTAAGCTCTAATGTTCCTGTTTTTCTATACCATAAAACACAAAGCGCTATCCCAACAGCTACTTCACAAGCTGCAACTCCCATTACAAATAAAGCAAAAATTTGACCTTCTATGTCTTTATGAGAAGCTCCTGCTGTAACTAAAGCCAAATTAGCAGCATTTAATAAAATTTCACTTGAAATAAAAAGCATAATTAAATTTTGGCGTTTTATGATACCTATTAGACCAATGATAAACATCAAAATAGCCACAATGTAGTATTTTTCTAACATCATTGTTCGTCCTTTTTTATATTTTTTTGAGTAAGTGCTATAGCACAAATTAAAGCTATTAAAAGTAAAATTGCCATAAATTCAAAAGCAAGCATATATTTTGTAAATAGAGCAAAGCCTATTTGCTGAGTAGAATCAAGACTATAAACTTCACTAGTTTCATTTAAACCAAAGTTATAACCCATAATAATACTAATCAACAAAATCGCACTAAAAATCACGGCAAAAATGAAGATTCTTTTACCTTTTAAACTTTCTTTTACTTTTATAGAAGCATCAAAAAACATCATAGCAAAACTATAAAGACCTAAAATAGCTCCACTGTAAACAATTATTTGAATTGCTCCAATAAATTCAGCATTAAGTAAAAAATAAAATCCACTTAAAAAAACCATAGCCGCAGCCAAAGAACTGATAGCATAAAGCACGCTAGTGCTTAAAACACTAATTAAAAAAAATCCCAACACCAAAACACTTAATAAACAAAAAGCTATCGTTTCAAACATTTTCTTCCTTTGGAGCATCTTGCTGTCTTTGCAAATCTATCTCATAATAATTTGGAGTTTTCTTTACTAAATCATCAGCATCTTTTCTTAAACTACCACTTCCTTCAAACACCACTTGATTTTTAAGCTCATCGATAGGAGTTAAAAAATCTTTCTTTTGACCAAAGTAAGATCTTTGCTCTGCGGCATTTTCATATTCTTTACCATGCACAATGGCAAGTTCAGGACAAACATCAGCACAAAATCCACAATAAATACAACGTCCTAAATTAATACTATAATTTTCGACCTTTTTGTGTCCATCTTCACTTAAACTCGTTTCCATTCTTATACAATTACTAATGCAAATTTTTTCACACAAGCCACAACCAATACAACATTCATTTTCACTTTCAATAAAACGCATCAAACGATGAACTGCACGATATCTATCATCTAAAGCAACTTTTTCCATAGGATATTTAATCGTTGCACTATTGTTTTTTTTAAACATTTCTCTTAATACGACAAATAAACCTACAAAAAGCTCCGTATTTAAAGAACGCTTGATTACTTGTATGAATTTTTCATAAGTATTTTGAGGATTTTTACGCTCAAAATCTACTTTAAAATAACCTTTTTTCATTGTTTTTTCCTATATCACAAGCACTAAAGCACTAATTAATAAATTTAAAACCGCTAAAGGTATTAAAATCAAATAACACATTCTCATTACTTGATCAGGACGCAGTTGCGGAAAAGCACCTCTAGCCCAAAAATACCAAAAGAACACAAAAGACACTTTCAAAAGCATCATAATAGCCCCTGGTATAATCCAAAAATCATTAAATCCACCCAAAAATAAAAGCGATATCATAATCGCTCCGGTAATCATGGCTGTATATTCTCCGATAAAAAACATACCCCATCTAAGTCCGCTATATTCAGTGCCATAACCTGAAACAAGTTCGGTTTCGTTTTCACTTAAACAAAGTGGAGTTCTATTAGTTTCTATAAAAATAGCTATCACAAATAAAATAAAAGCTAAAGGTTGTTTAAAAATAAGCCAAGAAAGTATGCCATCACTTTGATAGTTATTAATATCTACTAAAGACAAAGATCCAACAAGCATTACAACACACACCAAAGAAAGTCCTGCAACGCTCTCATAAGAGATAATAGAAACAAGTCCTCTTGCCCCGCCTAGCAGCGACCATTTATTATTACTTGCTAAACCTCCTAAAAAAATCGCATAAAAACTAACTCCACCCATACCTACAACAAAAAGCAAGGCCACATTAATATCAGCGATAATAGGACGAATCACTCTACCAAATAAAGTAAATTCAGGAAAAATAGGTATAGCTGCAATTGCTACAAAAGCACAAATTGCTGCAATCAATGGAGCAATTAAAAATACCACTTTTTGAGCATAAGTTGGCACTATATCCTCTTTAGTAAAAAGTTTAATCATATCAGCAACTACCTGAAGCAATCCAAAAGGACCTACCATATCAGGCCCTAAACGACGATGAAATAAAGCCAAAGCCTTTCTTTCAAGATAAGTTGCCAAGCCTGCTAAAGTAGCAAAAATAGCTATAACAAGCACACATTTTATAATTGTTTCTACAATAAAAAAAGTAATATCACTCATATTTTAGCTCCTGCTTTTTCAAGCCAAACTTTTACATATCGAGTATTATCAAATAAAGATTTATAATCAATCTTACTATCATAATCCCCTAAATACGCACCATTTTCTAAAGATTCATCACATTTTACACTTATAGCAATTTGAGTTTTTTCATTTTTTAAAATAACACTATCATCTTGGTTTAAATCAAATTTTTGCATTAAATCAGACGATAAAAATAAAGCTCCAACCTCATTAAAAGCTCTATTACTAAGTTTTGAAAACTGATGAATGCTATTTGCATGATATAAAGTTAAATTTCCTTCATTTTGCTCTTTAACTTCTTGAATGCTTAATGTTTTTTCAAACTCAAAATGGGAAAAATCAAGCTCATAACCTCTATGATTTACCCCACCATTATCATAATGATTTTCTAACTCATCAAAGTCAATTACCCTAAAGCCTTTATTTTGTGGTAAAAATTTAGTATAGTTGATCGTAAATTCTTCATCAAAACCTAAGGCATTTGCCAAATCATTTAAAAAATAACCTTTAAATTCTAAAGCCGCATTTGTAGGAACTAATCTTTTATCATAATTTACAAAGCTACCTTCTTGTTGATTTAAACTAGAACTTGCAAGATCAAAATGCCCATCATAAGAAAAAGTAAAATCGCCTTTTTCGTTATAACCTAATGTTTTTCCTGCTTGAAAATCTTGACTTAAATCACAAATTAAACTCACACCTAAGGTATTAGTACAAGTTGGATTTAAAAAGACTTTAAATTCAGTATATTTTTGCACCAAAGCACAAAGTTTTGCTAGCTTGGCACTTTGCTCATCATAGTAAAAATCACTTCCTATAATAAGTGTAAATTTTTGCTTTTTTACGAGTAAAGTTTCTAAAATATCCTCATCTATGCCAAGATTTTTCGCATAATTTGATCTTTGCACCTCTATGCTTTTTTTAATTTTTTTAGACACAAGTTTTTTAACTTCTTCTATAATAGTTTCGCCGTTTTCATTTTGCTTTTCTATCTTTTCAGTAACTTCTTCATTGATAGTTTCTTCTATTTCTTTTGTATCTTGATAATACGCATTTTCTAATGTGTTTTTAAAATCCTGCGGAAGCTCTTTGGCAAATTTTTGCAAGATAAATAATAAAATACTTTCATTATCTTTAATATCATGATTAATCTGCAAGAAATTTTTAGAATATTTATCCACACCTTTATCTTTTATAGGGTGAAAATATAGCCCTGCACCTTTATTCATTACCAAAGCGTTATTAACTTTATATCCTAGCGTTGGTGCATCATAGCGTAAAAACGAACCTACGATGATTAAAAAATCACTTTGAGTGATATCGTCTGTATTTGCATTATACATTGCATTTGCATTTTGATAAAAACAAGCTAGGAAATCTTGGAATTTTTTAGCTTCATGATTTATAAGATTAAGATTAAATTTTTTACTTAAATTTTGCAAGATTAAAGCTTCTTCGTTAATAATAAAACTATTAAATAAAATATTTTTTATTTCATTATTTTTTATCATATTTACTAGTTTTTCAAAAGCTTTTTCGTCTTTACCTTGAACTTCATTTTGGGTATTAAAACCATATCTTGCGGCTTTATTTAGCGTAGCAAAAGCAAAATCATTGCTCACTCTATAAATTTTTTCTTTTTGATTATTAATACTAGTTTGTTTAATATCATAATACATCAACTCACAATCACTTGAATGGGGATTACTAGCTGGAATTTTCTTTAACTCCCAAGCATTAGATGTATATTGAAAAGCCGAACCCACCAAAGCTCCCGTTGGACATACACTTGTACATTCTCCACAAAAAGAACAATCAAGTATATCGCCACTACTTGGCGCAATTAAACTCTTTTGAAATTTAGTCCAAATAGCTAACGCATCTTTACTCATACTTTCTTTAAAGCTTGTATCGGGCGCGCTTGCCCCTCTTGGAGTAGTTTTTAAAGCACTTTCTCCTATTTTATCTTTACAAACTGTAATACATCTTTCACACACTATACATAAAGCTGGATCATAATTAATCTCGCCCCATTTTTTATGCTCTTTATGGGTATCTTTAATCCAATAATTTTGCACATTTACTCTTGCTTTGTGTGTAAAGTTTTGAAGCTCGCACTCACCGGATTTATCACATACCCCACATTGCAAAGGATGATTAATGCAATATGCTTGCATGATAGCATTACGCTCATCCCATAAATTTGATAAATCACTCTCTACTACCATACCTTCTTTAACTTTAGTATTACAAGAATAAACCTTTTTACCATCAGCTTCTACCATACACATACGACAAGCAAGTGTTGGAGAACAACCATTTAAATAACAAATTGCAGGAATGAAAATATCATTTTTTCTTGCGACATTTAAGATATACTCACCCTCATTTGCCTCACATTCTATACCATTAATGATAACTTTCATTTTATAACCTTAACTTGAGCTTTTGAAAAAGCAAAATCAGCGCTTTCATAATCAAACAAAGCCACCGTGCCTTTCAAATCATGATTGATTTTTACTATAGTTGTAAATTCTTGAGTGTTTATTTTTAAATTAATTTTATCCCCATCCTTAACCTTAGCAATTAAAGCAAAAGAAGAAGAGCAATGCAAATTTTTGTCCTCTAAAGGTGCTTGCATGATAATAGTTCCATCAAAATTATCAAGTTCTAAAAGCTCACTAAAAGAATTTTGTATTGATAAATTTTCTTCATTTTCATTAGAGCAAATTAGCAAAAGATTAAATTTATGACAAAGTTTTTCTAAAAAATACTTAATATTTTCAAAATCTTTATGTTGATATAAATTTTCATCAAAAATAATACATTTTGCTTCTTTTAAAAACTCTAAAATCTCTAAAGCTTCTTCTTCACCAAAGCAAGATTCAGCACTTAAATACCCCTCATCAAATTCGTTAAATTCAGTCTCCAAGCTCATCTTACAAAGCAAAGCAAGCACGAAAGGCGCACTTGCAATCTCACATTTATAAAAGTTTGCTTTTAAATTTTTATCCTCTAAACAAGAAATATTATAATTTTTACTTTTGTTAAGCTTAGCGCAAAGTGAAGGATTTTTTAAAGAAAGCAAATCCACAAAACACAAAGCATTTAAGCCTTCTTGATATTTTGCTAATTTCATTGTCCTACCTTTTTAAAAACTATAGTCCAATCTACTTGATTAAATTTTAAAGAATTTAAAAGTTCACAATTTCGCTCTTTTATGAAAGCAAAACTTTTTTCTACATTAGAAAAATCTCCTATTTCAAATAAAACTACTAAAACTTCACCCATATAAGCTTTTTGAATGATTTGTTCTAAATCCTTAAATAAATCTTGACTTTTTCTTAAATCCACGCGTCTCATCGGTCTATCTCACCTAAAACTATATTAATACTTCCTAAAATTGCCACTGCATCAGCCAAATATGATCCTACAAGCATTTCTTCTAAAAATGCACAATGAAAAAAGCTTGGGGTTCTAGCTCTTAATCTATATGGCCTACCGCTACCATCTGAGTGGATAAAAAATCCAAGTTCGCCTTTTGGACTTTCAGTTGGCACATACACCTCTCCTTTTGGTGGTTTTAGACCTTGGGTTACTAGGACAAAATGTTGCATAAGAGAATAATTTTGCGTCATGATTTGCTCTTTTGAAGCACTTACATATTCAGGATGATTGCATAAAATTTCAGGCGGAGTATCTTGATAAAGCTTAACACATTGAACTAAAATTTTCAAACTTTCTCTAAATTCTTGCATATAAACCTTATATCTTGCATAAGAATCACCCATTTTGGCCACAGGCACGCCAAAATCTACCTCATCATAAAGCAAATAAGGCTCTTCTTTTCTAACATCATAAGCAATACCACTTCCTCTTAGCATAACCCCACTACAACCCCAACTTAGTGCTTGTTCTTTGCTTACAACTCCTACATTTTCAGTTCTTGCACGCCAAATTCTATTATCATCAAGCAAAGCTTCATAATCTTTTATATCATTTGGAAATTTATTACAAAATACCAAAAGTTCATCTAAAAAACCTTCAGGTAAATCAAGCATTACCCCACCTATTCTCATAGATGAATGCGTAAGTCTTGCCCCGCAATATTTTTCTATTAGATCAAGCACATACTCACGCTCTCTAAAGCAGTATAAAAATACTGTCATCGCACCAATATCAAGTGCATGTGTAGCAAGCCATAACAAATGCGAAGCAATACGGTTTAACTCAAGTAAAATCATCCTTATCACACTTGCTCTGCGTGGAATTTCCAAACCACAAAGTTTTTCCACAGCAGCTACATAGGCATAATTATTTGCACTAGCTGCGATATAATCCATTCTATCAGTAGTTGGGATAAACTCTTGATAGATCATATTTTCAGCCATTTTTTCCATACCACGATGCATATAGCCTATACAAGGAGCAGCCTTGGTAATTTCTTCTCCATCAAGCTCTAAAATAAGGCGTAAATTTCCATGAGCACTTGGATGTTGAGGGCCAAGATTTACTATCATGGTGCCATCTTCACGCTCAAAGCTTATATTTTCATAATAAGGTTTTAATTTAGTAGAAATTTGCATTTTATCTTCTCTTATCTAAAATTTTTACTTGCGTTCTTTTGGCTTTTTTCACAAAAGGCACGCCACCTTCTTCTTGATATTCTTGTAGGTATTTATCCTCTCTTGGAGCTTCGCCTTTACCAACCTCATGATAAATTCTACTAAAGTTTAGCGTGTCTTTTTCGTCTACAAAACCTGGATCTCTATTTTCTTCACCTACAACCTCGCGGTATTCTTTTCCAAAAATTTTATCTATCTCATACCACTTAGCAAATTCATCACCATGCAAAGGATAGCTTTTTAAAAAAGGATGTCCATACCAATCATCAGGCATTAAAAGTCTTTTTAAATTTGGATGATTGATGATGAAAATTCCAAACATATCATATATTTCTCTCTCACACCAATTAGCACCCTTAAAAACGCTCATAACACTTTGAAGCCTTTCTTTTAAACCAACGAAAGTTTTTATTCTCACTCTTAAATTTTTCTCCATATTTAAAAGCTGATAATATACTTCAAAACCCTGTTTTTGAGCGACAAAATCAATCGCACTTGCGTCAGTAAAACAGCTATAACCTAAATTCTTAAGCTTATCAAGAATAGCAACATTATCATCTTTGTTTATCTCAATCACCCAAAAATCAAGCTCTATAAAAGAATTTTTTAACTCAAATTCTTGGCTTAAAATTTGATGATCACTCTCAAAAATACTGCTTTCTATGCTTAGTTTTTTAGTTGCAGGTGCATGGTAAAATCTATCCTCATAATAATTTTTTAACTGAGCATTTTTCTTATCGCTATATTTTCTCATCATATAAGCCTTTTTGGAGCTATTTTTCTGCTTGCTTTTTCTTTACGAATTCTTTTTTGCAAAATCATCAAAGCAAATTGAAAAGTTTCAGGACGCGGGGCACAGCCTGGTACATAAATATCAACAGGAATAATCCTATCCACTCCTTGGACAGTAGAATAGGTATTAAACATACCGCCGGTATTTGCACAAGAACCCATAGAAATAACCCATTTAGGATCAGGCATTTGATCATAAAGTCTTCTTGTAAATTCAGCATGTTTTTTACTTAAAGTACCCGCTATAATCATTACTTCAGATTGTCTTGGACTTGCTCTAAAAATTGTTCCAAATCTATCAAAATCATATCTTGCACCACCTGCTGCCATCATTTCAATAGCACAACAAGCAAGTCCATAAGATAGTGCCCATAAAGAATTACTTCTACCCCATTGCACTAACTTATCAACCGTAGTTAAAACAACTGGCGCATTACTCATTTTTTGATACTCTGCCATGCAAATGCTCCTTTTTTATAAGCATATAAAAAGCCTACTGCAAGTAATAAAATAAAAACAAACACTTCCACTAAGGCGAATAAAGATAAGCCATATTTTGAAAGTTCCGCGGTTAAATCTTTAAAAATCACCGCCCAAGGAAATAAAAACACCACTTCAATATCAAGCAAAATAAAAATCAAAGCAAAAACAAAAAATTGAGAATTGATTTTATTTGCTTGTTTAGAAGCCATAGGCCCACACTCATAAATTCCTAGTCCAAGTTTTTTTCTATTATGAGAGGCTAGCTTAGAGCCTATTTTAGAAGAAATATACACCAAAGTAAAAAATATAACACTTGCAATAACAAGCATTGCAAAGATGCCAAAGTATTGATGCTCTATAGTTGCGTGCGTCATAATAAACCTTTTATTTAAGCATAATTAAATTTATTTTACTTCAATTTAGCTATATAAAAACTTATTATCAAAAAAATAAATTTTTATGTATTTCAAAATGAAACAGTTTTTATCTTTATTATAAATACATTTTTTTATGGCAAATATTTTGTAAGATTTTTTCCTGATGAGAAATAAAAATATAAGTAATATCGTATTTTTTTTGAAAAGCATATAAATAATTTAGAATTTTACAAGTAGTTGGTATATCAAGTGCTGCTGTGATTTCATCTAAAATAAGCAATTTTGGTTTTAAAAGCAAAGCTCTAATCAAACCTAATCTTTGGCTTTGACCGCCACTTAATTTAGAAGGTTTTAAATTTAAAATATCTTTTTCAAGCTCAAAAGCATCAAAAAGTTTAAAAAGCTCTCCAAAATCGGGCTTAAGTTTAAAATTTTCATACACATCAATCAAAAGTCTTTTGGCACTTTTGTAAGGATTTAAGGCTAGCTTTTGATCTTGGAAAATATATTGAATTTTTTGGCGTAATTTTCTTTGAGCGTTAAAATCTAAATTTAATATATTTTCATTTTCAAACAAAACTTCTCCAGTATTTGCACATTCAAGCATACAAAGAATTTTAGCTAAAGTGCTTTTGCCACTACCACTTTCCCCACAAAGCAATAAATTTTCATTTTGATTTAGAGAAAAACTCACATCTTTAAAAATAAAAATTTCCTCTTCCTTTAAATACCAATGTTTTTTAAATTTATAAGATTTGCTTAAATTTTTAACTTCTAAAAACATTCTCATTCTCAAAATAATTTAACAATTCTTTAGCAAAAACACCTTTTGGATTGCTTAAAAACTCTTTCACGGGCATTTGATAAATCAAAGTTTTATCTTCTATGATAGCCACCTCATCACAAAGCTCTTTAGCTAAATTTATATCATGAGTAATGAAAATGAGATTTTTAAATTGTGTTTTTAACTCTTTTAAAATAGCGATGATTTTTTCTTCATTAGCTCTATCAAGTGAGCTTGTAATCTCATCACACAATAAATACTTAGCCTCGCTTAGTAAAGCTAGAGCTATTTGAATGCGTCTTGCCATACCACCACTTAGCTGATATATAAAAGAATGCCATAAAAGATCATGATTTTTAAGCCCTAAACACTCAAAATAACAAAAGGCCTTCTCTTTAATCTCTTTTGTGCTTAAATTAGTATGAGTTTTTAAAACTATATTAAAATAACTCCCTATATCAACAAGAGGGTAAAAGCTCCCATAAACATCTTGAAAAAGTAAATTTACCTTAGTTCTTAAAATATTTAGCTCTTTTTCTTTTAAAATTAAAATATCTTTTTGATCTATCCTAAATTTTTGTGCATTAAGCTTATAGTGTTTATCAAAAAGCTTAATCATGCTTTTTAAAAGCAAGCTTTTTCCCGCTCCACTTTTACCCATGATAGCCAAAGCTTTACCATCTTCTAAATTAAGATTTATATCTTTTAATAAGATCTTATCTTTAAAGCTAAGATTTAAATTTGCAATTTCTATCATGCTTTAATCTCTTCTTGTAAGTCATTACCCAAAGCAAGCAAAGGTAGGATAAGCATAAGTATAAAGGCTACTGGAAAAACTATCATCCACCAAAATCCTAAAAACACAGCCTTACTTGCTTCATTTAACATATTTCCTAAACTTGGAGTCCAAAGCTCTACACCCAAGCCAAAAAAGCTTAAAGTAGCTTCACTTGTAATAGCATGGGCGATATTTAAAACAAAAAGCACAAAAAGCAAATTCCAACAAGCAGGTAAAAGCTCACTAAATAAAGCTTTCATCTTACTAGAGCCTAGAATGATAGCATTTTGATAAAACTCAAGTTTTTGAAATTTATTAAGCTGAGTATCAAGTACTTTTGCCACAAAAGCAAAATGCCCCAAAGCGATGATAAAAATCATACTCCACAAAGATCCCGCCAAAAAGCTTTGAAAAAACATAATCACAAGCAAAGAAGGTAAAGCCAAAAGCATATCAAGCACTCTAGCAAAAAAGGCATAAGCAAAAAATCTTGTTAAAAACACATAAACACAAGCAAAAAGCACGCTAAAAAATGCCGCCATTACCCCTACAAATAAAGAAATACGCAAGGCATATAAAATACGCGTAAAAATATCTCTACCAAGTAAATCTGTGCCAAAAATATGACTTAAATTTGGGGCTATTTTAGCCTTGCTTAAATCCACTAAATTAGGATCATAAGAGCTTATTAAAGGTACAAAAAGCGCTAAAATAAAACTTAGCAAAATCATCATCACATAAAACTTACGCATTGGCAAACCTTGGATTAATCATCTTGCAAATTATCTCTACGATCAAATTTACAAGCACTACCACTAAAATGCTAAAAATTACCACAGCTAGCACCACAGGATAATCTTTAAACAATATACTTTTAATCACTAAATTTCCAACACCCTCATAAGAAAACACACTTTCTACTATATAAGTTCCCATTAAAAAACTCACAAAGGAAGCGCCAAAATACGCGAGTATAGAAGCAAAAGCATCTTTTAACACAAAATGCAAATAAATTCTTGTTTTGCTAAGCCCTCTTGCAAAAGCACTTTCTATAAAGCCCTGATTTAAACTATCAATCAAACTTGTCCTTATAAAACGCACAAAAACAGCTAAATGTGAAAGCACTAAAGCACATACTGGTAAAAACAAATGCCACAAACGATTAAATACATCATCTTCAAAGCCAATATCAGCAATAGCCGAACTTGGAAAAAGCTTAAAAAATACAGCAAAAACTAAAATAAGCATTAGCGATAAAGAAAAAGTAGGCAATGCAAAAAAACTCATCGTTGAAAAGGTAATAATTTTATCCAAAAAACTATCTTTATAAAGAACGCAAAAAAGTGCTAAAACCAAAGATAACACAAAAAGCACCAAAAAAGCCAAACTTCCTAGTATGATGGTATAGGGAAGTTTTTCTTTTAAAATTTCACTAACCTTTTCTCCGCTGATTAAAGAGTAGGAAAAGTCGCCTTTCATGGCATTAAAAAGCCAATTTTCATACTGCTCTAATAAAGGCTTGTCTAAATTTAAATTATGCTCAATTTCTTCTTTTATTTTAAGGCTAGTTCCTTGAGGCACACTAGCAAAAACCACACTTCCTTTAGCATGATAAATCATCACAAAACATAAAAAACTTGCAAAAATCATCAAAAAAAACGCCCATAAAAGGCGTTTAAAAATGAGTTTTAGCACTAATTTTTGCTCCACTCATAAGCATTCCAAGTAAAACCTACCCCATGATGACCTAAAATATGAGGTTTTATACCTTGGATATTTTTAGCAAAAACTAAAGGATAATCGATATAAGCTATAAATAAAAATGCAGGATCTTTATATAAAGCGTCAATAAATTCTTTATAGTATTTTTTTCTTTCATTTACATCAAGTGAATTTCTAGCTTTTATCAAAGCTTCATCAACTTTAGCATTTTGATAATGACCAAAATTCCATCCACTAGAGTTTAAAGCACTATCTTGAGAGCTTTCAAAAACTCTAAAAGTATGAAAATCAGGATCATAAGGACTACCCCAACCTACCAAAAAGCTGTCAATCTTAGTATAGTCAAAACTTCCACTCGGCTTAGCAACTGCCTTTGCCTTAATGCCAAGCTTTAAAAACTCACTTTGTAAGATATTTACCAAAGCTATTCTTAGTGGATCTTCGCTCATAGCATACATTTCAAAGCTAAATTCTTTGCCATTTTTTTCTAAAATTCCATTTTTGTTTTTCACAAAGCCTGCTTTTGCTAAAAGCTCATTTGCTTTTTTTACATCATAAGTATAAGTTGCAAATTCTTTAGGATTTGCCCATGATTTTTCCAAAGGATGATTTGCTACTTTTCCAAAAGAATGCAAAAGAGAATTCACAATAGCTTTTTTATCGATAGCATAATTTAGCGCTAAACGCACATTTTGATCTTTTAAAAACTCATGATTAAAATTAAACATCAAAGCACGATAATCAGCCGAAGGCTCTATAAGCATTTTAAAGTTTTTATCATTTGCAAAATTTGAAGCTAGAGCAAAATCGACTAAAGCTACATCAATAGAACCATTTTTAAGCTCAATAGCGCTAATACTTGGATCTTTAATATGTTTTAGTATGAGTTTTGGTGTTTTTACCTTAGCTAAATGATAATTTTCATTTGCTTCTAAGATCATATATTGACCTTTTTTCCATTGTTTTAGCTTATATGGTCCTGTTCCTATAGGCATTTGATTAAATTTAGTAGTATTTAAATTTTCTTTTTCAAGTAAATGTTTTGGTAAAATTCCCACACTCAAAGCATCTAAAAATGCAGGAAAAGGCTTTGAAAGTGTGATAATCAAATGATAATCATCAATAATTTTTACTTCTTTAACTGCGTCAAAATTTACCTTTGAGGGTGAATTTAACTTCTCATCTTTTAAAGCATTTATACTAAATTCCACATCTTTGGCGCTAAATTTAGTCCCATCATGCCACAATATATCATCTCTTAAAGTAAATTCATAAACAAGTCCATCTTTACTAACTTTCCAAGAACTAGCAAGATCAGGCGCTAAGCTCATATTTTCATCAAAGCGTGTAAGTCCTGAAAACACAAGAGCAATTGCCACATCATGATCTTCACTAAAAAGCGGATTTATACGCTCTGGCTCATTTTCCACTGCTATAACGATCGTATCTTTTGGCGTAATAGCAAAAAGATTTAAAGCACAAAAAAACATTAAAAAAAATCTCAACATAAAAGGCCTTTCTTATAAGAATAAAGTGTAATTATAACGCTTTTTAATCATAAGCTTTGGTAAAAATTTCATTTTTATCATCAAATAAAAGTTGCAAATACCTCTCATACTGCTTTAGTATATCTACGATGATTTCTTGCTCGTTTAAATACTCTATATTATAACCATTACGCGAATCAGCAAAGAAAGTTTGTGGCTCAAAGATAAATTCTTTAGAATAAGTTGGCATAAATTTATCATCGATTATGCTTTGGCTTGCTTGTTTTTTTACTACTTGCACTCCATAGATAAAATCTTTTGCAAATTCTTTTTTTATAATCAAACTTATACTTGATTTTTCTTGAACGATCTGTGTTTTCAAGCCGTAGTTTTTTAGACTTTGGCTGAGTGATTCCATAGCATTTTTAACTTTGGTATTTAAGAAATTTTGTATGTCTTGTTCTTTGCTTTGTTTTAAAATTCTAGCAAGTCTTTCTTGCCAAAATTCTCCTGTAAAATACACACTACTTTGACTAAGCTTAGTTAAAGAGTAATTCACATCTACAATTAAGCCTTTAAGCAATGAAAAACACATCAAACAAAGCAAAAATGCAAAAGGTAAAGCCACTATCATAGTGATACTTAAAATCGCCCCCAAGCCACCTGAATACAGCAAAGAAGTAGCTAAAAGCGCAAGCACAAAACCCCAAAGGATATTTTGCCATTTGTATGGCTCATGAGCGCCACCACTACTTAAAGAATTTAACACAAATATCCCACTATCTGCTGAAGTGATGAAAAACAAAGCTAAAACCAAAAGCGCAAGCAAAGAACTAAAATAAGAAAAAGAAAAATTTTGTAAAAAATAAAAAAGCAAACTTTCAGGTGCTGAAGTAAAAGGACTTAAAATATCATTGAAATTTAAAGCACTATTGCCAAAAATGCTAAACCAAAGTATATTAAAACTAGTAGGCACTACAAGCACGCCAAAAATAAATTCCCTTATCGTTCTACCACGAGAAATCTTAGCAATGAAAAAGCCCACAAAAGGCGCCCAACTAAGCCACCAAGCCCAATAATAAATAGTCCAATTATTAAACCATTCTATATGTTCTTTTTCATAATAATAAGTCTTAAAGCTCAAAGAAATTAAATTTTGCAAATAATTTCCAATATTAGAGCTAAATTGTGAAAGAATTTGGATGGTATTTGTTGAAAAAAGCACAAAAAGCATTAAACACACTGCAAAAACTAAATTTGCTTCACTTAAAATTTTTAAACCCTTTGTTAAGCCACTAATCGATGAGAGCGTGGCCAAAGAAATAATGATGATTATAATCACGCTTTGTTCTAAAAAGCTTTGTCCGTTTAAAATACCCAAATTTGAAAAGCCCGCATTTAGTTGAGATGCACTATAACCAAGTGTGGTACTAATGCCAAAAACCGTGACAATTAAAGCAAGCATATCAACTAAATTTCCCCAAAAACCATAAATTTTATCTTTAAGTAAAGGGTAAAAAGCACTACGCAAACTAAGAGGCATTTTATATCTAAAACCAAAATACGCCATAGCCAAAGCACACACCCCATAAATAGCCCATGGGTGAATTCCCCAGTGAAAGATAGTATGTAGCATAGCTTCTTCATCGCTTGTTTGCAAGGCTTTTTTATGTATGAGAGGTTCAGCCACACCAAAATACATAAGCCCCACACCCATACCCGTAGCAAAAAGCATAGCAAGCCAAGAAGTAAATTTAAAATGAGGTTTTTCATCATCATCGCCGAGTTTAATATCGCCAAATTTTGAAAGTGCAAGCGCGAGCATAAAACACACAAAAAAACTCACACTTAATATATAAAACCATGAAAAATTTGCAAAAATTCCACTTTTTATATGATTGATAAAATCATTTGTAAGTTTAGGCAAGAAAATACAACTAAGGCTTAAAACAACTATAATACTAATACTTGGTAAAAATACTGCCTTTTTAAAACTTGTTTTTAACATGATTTTCCTTTTTATAGTTTTAAAATTTAAGTTAATACCTTTTTTACTATGTCAAAAAATATCTTAAATATAACTAAAATCAATAAAATAGCAAAGGTTGATAAAAATATAATTTAATTAATGTTTTAAAAACCAAGAAGTTAATTTTTGATTTGAAGGTGATTTTAGAATTTACACTAAGTGCAAATTCTAAATAAATCAATAAAGTATAATATGAACCTTTTGAGATCCATGAACTCCAAAAACAGTGATAAGTTCAATATCTGCAGTTCTTGATGGCCCTGCTATAAACAAAATATTGCTAGGTAAAATTTCATTTTCTTCTTTTACTAAATTCAATGCTTGGCTAATGCTTTTTACAATATTTTCTTTTTTTAATAAAACAATACAAAGCATAGGAGCCAAAGAAAGCATTCTTGGTTGAGTTTTATCAGACAAAACTAAAGCAACTCCATGTGAGCTTACTCCAACTCTTGCTTGGATGATAGAAAAATCACTATGAAAAACTTCTTTTCGTATTTTTTCAATCTCTTGATTAAAACAAGTCTTTTTTTCGGCTTCAATTTTATTTATATCTAAATTTAAATTATCAGGATAAATAAGACTTTTATAGCCATAACTTTTAACAATTTGATTGATTTTTTCTTCTAATTTTTCTAACGAGCTTTCTTCTACTATGTATTTATTTGCACTCATTTTTTCTTTTAACTCACTATACATATCATCACTTGTTTTGATATGCTCTATAGGATCCATAGTCGGGATTTTTTCAAAAGATAAATGTGTATTTTTAATCTTATCCAAAATAGCTTTTTTGCTTTGTGAAGAAATTTCATTTATTCTACTCACACTTTACTCCTTGCATATTTTCAAGTTCTTTATAAAGATCAAGTTTTATTTGTGGAAATTCCTTATAAGCACTCCATTTTTTAACTACTGGTAAAGAATTTTTTCCTTTTTGCAAAAGCCAATTAAAATTATGTAAATTTGCTAAAGTATTTTTCCAAATAATAGGACTTGTAGCTACTTTTTCAAAAATCTTAAATGCCATAGCTTCAGCAGTATTTGGAGTGATATTATCAAAACTTCCTTGACCTACTTTTGCTGCTCTTAATTTGCGTATTAAATCCGCAAGAGGAATTCTTACCGGACAAACCTCAGAACATCTTCCACAAAGCGAGCAAAAAGTAAGAATATCACCATTTTCTTGCATACCAAAAAGATTAGGACTTATGACTTCTCCAATCGGCCCTGGATATACACTTTGATAAGTATGGCCGCCTATTTTATCATACACAGGACAAAAATTCATACAAGCCCCACATCTTATACAACGCAAAGCTTCATAATAATCTTCATCATTTAGCATTTTGCTTCTATTATGATCAAAAAGAATAATATGCACTTCTTTTGGGCCATCTAAATCTCCATTTTTTCTAGGTCCTGTAATGATATTGTTATAAGTTGGTATAAATTGACCCGTAGCTGATGGAGTAAGTAAAGACACCATAGTGGCAGCATCTTCAAAGCTTTCCATAACTTTTTCTATACCACAAAGTGCTACATGTATATCACTTGCTGTGGTGCACATCCTACCATTTCCCTCATTTTCTATAAGCCAAAAAGCGCCTTCTTTAGACATAGCAAAATTTACTCCGCTAAGCCCCATTTTAAGTCCTTCAAATTCATCTCTTAAATGCTTTCTTGCAATAGAATTTAGCTTTTCTGGCTCACTTTCTAAATTAGAGCCTAATTTTTCTTGAAAAATTTTACCAATTTCATAGCGGTTCTTATGCACCGCTGGAACTACAATATGCACGGGAGTTTCATCATTTAACTGCAATATAAGTTCGCCTAAATCTGTTTCTATGGCTTTTAAGCCTTTGGATTCTAGGTAGTGGTTTAAACCTATTTCCTCACTAGCCATAGATTTACCTTTTAGAATTTTACCGATGTTTTTTTCTACCATTAATTCATATATAATCTCACAGGCATCCTCATCAGAACTCGCCCAATGGACATTTATGCCATTTTTAGTGGCATTTTGTTCAAATTCTAAAAGCCTATCGTGCAAAGTTGATAAAGCATTGTTTTTAGCTTGCTTAGCTTTAGATCTTAGTCCTTGCCAATCATTAAATTTCTCATCTATAACTTTTAAACGATTTTTTTGCAAAGTATGCATGGCAGATCTTAAATTCTCTCGCATTTGCTTATCATGAATTTTCACATCCACAATTTGTTCATGTGTCATTTTCATATCGCAACTCCTTCAAGACGCTTGTTTAAAAAATCATACAAATGAATTCCCTTTATATCAAGCCCCATTTTACTCATCGTGCCTGCAATATTCATCAAACACCCACCATCAGAACTTAATACATATTTTACGCCTGTATTTTGGATATCTTTGATTTTTTCTTGTGCCATAGAGTTTGAAATTTGAGGCTCTTTCACAGAAAAAGTTCCTCCAAAACCACAGCATTCTTCTTCAAATTCTAGAGGAATTAATTCCACATTTTTGAGTTTTTTTAGCAGATTTTTGCTCGCTTGTATGCTTTTTTGAATTCTTAATGCATGGCAGTTAGAGTGCCAAGTCACTTTTATAGGCTCACCTTTATCTTCATAATCAACCTTTAAAACCTCATCTAAATACTGGCTAAGATCAATCACTCTAGAGCTAAATTCCTTTACCAAGTTAAAATGCTCATCATCTTTGAAAAGCTCTAAATAATCATGACTCATCATCCCCGCACAAGAACCGCTTGGCACTACTATAGGATAATCTTGAGTAAAAAGTTTTATATTATGCAAAGCTATATTTTTACTTTCTTTAAAATACCCTGAATTAAATGAGGGTTGAGAGCAGCAAGTTTGCTGCTTTTTAAATATAACCTCAACTCCCTCTCTTCTTAAAAGTCTAACCGCGTTTAAAACACTTTCTTGCATTATCGCACTACCCAAACAAGTAGCAAATAAATACACTTTTTTCATCATCAATCCTTATTTTAAAAGCACTGCTTCAGGGATGATCCCGTGGAAGAAAAATGCTATAACAAAAGTCCAAATTCCTATTAGAATTATAAAACCTATTGAGTATTTTAAAGTAAATCTAAACAATTCAGATTCTTTTCCTACAAGTCCAACTGCTGCGCAAGCTACCGCTATACTTTGAGGAGATATCATTTTACCCACAACTCCACCAACAGAATTTGCTGCTAAAAATAAAGTTTCTGAAATTCCTAACTTTTGAGCACTAACTTGCTGTAATGTCCCAAAAAGCAAATTTGAACTAGTATCAGAACCTGTTAAAAACACACCTATCCATCCTATGATAGGAGAAAAAAATGCATAAGCATCGCCTGTATTTGAAAAAGCAAGTCCTAAAGTAGTGCTCATACCGCTATTTTTAGCTATAAAGGCAAAAGCAACTACTAAGCCTATAGTTAAGCATGGAGTGGCCATTTCTTTTAAAGTTTCCCAAAAACACTCGGTAGCTTCGTTGATTTTTATTTTCAATACAACAATGCTCATTAAAGCAGCCACTAAAATAGCAGTTCCTGCTTGTGCTACTAAATCTATAGTATGTGATGGAATCATTGTTTTTTTAATTTGTGGATTAACTATATCAGGACTTATGATAGCTCCTAAGGCTTCATTAAATTTCAAAGTAAATTGCATAAAATTTAATATTCCATCTTTAGCAAATAAAGCCTTAAACCAAGGTTGCGTCCATATAATAATACAAATAATCAAAAGTATAAAAGGAATCCAAGCTAAAAATACTTTTTTAAATTCTAGCTTTTGTGAGTTTTCAAAGTCTTTTACATCATCTAATCTAAAAATATTTTTTGGCTTCCAAAATTTTAAAAATATCGTAGTAACAGACAAAGAAACAACCGCTGAAATAATATCTGGAAGTTCTGCGCCTAAATGATTTGAACTCCAAAATTGTGTAGCAGTAAAAGAAACGGCTGCGACAAAAATAGCAGGAAAGGTTTCTTTAACCCCTTTTAAACCATCCATTAAAAATACTATAAAAAATGGTATAGTCAAGCTAAGAGGCACAAGCATTCTACCCACCATAGCTGAAACACCGTGCTGTTCTATACCTGCTAGATTACTCATCGCTATGATAGGAATTCCAACTGCTCCAAAAGCTACCGGAGCGGTATTGGCTATGAGGCAAAGTCCTGCGGCGTATAATGGTCTAAGCCCAAGTCCTACAAGTAATGCAGCGGTAATAGCCACTGGCCCTCCAAAACCTATAGCACCTTCTAAAAAAGAACCAAAACAAAATCCAATCAAAATCACTTGAATTCTATGATCTGGAGTGATACTCATAACACTTTGTTTTATCACTTCAAACGAGCCTGATTTGATAGAAAGTTTATATAAAAATATGGCCGCGATGATGATCCAAGCTATAGGCCAAATACCATTTGCAAAACCTTGTATAAAGCTAGCACCTAATAAAGAAAACGGCATATCATAAGCAAACAATGCCACAACACTTGATAAAATAAGAGTTAAAAAGCCTGCTTGATAGCCTTTGAGTTTGAAAACTACAAGAGAAAGCAAAAAGCACAAAATAGGCAAAAAAGCCACCAAAGCACTTAAAAGTATGTTGTCAAATGGATTATATATTTGTTGCCACATATTTTTCCTTTTGATAAAAATTTCCAATATCTAGCTTAACAAATATTTTTATTTTTGTGTATTTTTGTTAGAAAAAATTAACTATATGGGTATAAGAGTAACATTTAGTATAAAAATTCTCTTTTAATAAAAACAAAAATTTACACTTTACAAATGAAATATAAAGTATTGTTTATATTTAAAACAAAATATAAATATAATAAAAATATTTATATCAAAAGCATTTTTAAATCAAATTTTTCATCACACTTTAAAGCTAAAAGCATGATTTTGCTTTTAGCTTGGCACTATGGAGTTTTTGCGTGCGGTTTTTTGGAGCGAGAATATCACTAAAGCTACAAGTATAAAATACACCACCGATAAACTAAGCAGTAAAGGATAAGTAGTGTTGGTGTCTTTTTCTAAAAAGCTTCCAAACACAGGAAGCATTAAACTAGGTTTTGCAAGTAGTGCAAAAATGCAAACTATATAAGAAACACCAATGATGATTTTTCTTATAATTTCTTGTTTATCATCAAGTAAAATAAATTTCAATGCAAAAAATACAAAAAGACTTATAATAGCAATATGTGTATACAAAGCTACCAAATCTAAAAAATTAAAAATCACATAAAAAAAGCTACCAAAAATATATAAATTAGTAAAAATATTGAAAGAAAGTATCGATAAAACTATAAATAATAAAATCAATACATAAACAAAATTGTTTTTTACAAATTCATCTAGCTTGCCACTTTCTTTGTTTATATTTAAACCAAAGATATTATAAGTCGTTTTATTGTGTTCTTTAAAGATATAACTTTCATTAGTATCTACTTGAACGATATGGTATTTTGCATTATTTTCTATGCTAGGTTGTTTAAATTTATCAAGCACAAAAGAAAAAATACTAAAAAGCATGATGATTATAAGTAGATTATGAAACACCTTTAGCAAGTCTGTATGATGATCACAAAGTTTACGATAAAAAACAAGTTGCCATTTGTCTATCCATTCTTTAGAAAATATCTTGGGCTTTTTCTCTTCTAGTTCTATCTCTTTACAATAAAGCTCGTATTTATGAAACTTTGAAGCTTCTAAAAGATTATTATCTTTTATCAATGCATTTTTAAAAACTCTAAAAGAATCTCTAAAATCATTCGCAAATTTATCTAAAGATTTTTGATATTGTTCATTTGTATCTTTGTTAAAATTTTCATATTCTTGTTTGATTTGTTTTTTTAGATCATCAAATGTAAAATTTAAAGTTATATTTAAAGCATTAAAATTATCTTTCAAAATTATTTGAGAAAAATTTGGAACCATATTAAAAGTAGACCCATAAAAAGAAACAGGTTGGTTAAAACTACAACTATAAATTTTCACATCAAAAAAATTACAAAATACAAAATATGCACCTTTATTAAAAACACATGTTCTAAATGTTAAGTTTTTTATAGTTTTATTTTCAAAAGCAATTACTTGATTAAATTCACAACTTTTAAAAGATATATTTTTTGATTTTAAGAAATTATCTTCTATTTTTATATTATCATTAAAAATCACATTAAGAAAAGAAACTTCTTTCTTAAATATACTTACTAATAGTTTTTGCATATTATTCAATTTAATTTTTATAAATTTAACGTTTTCATAAAAGATATTTCCAATGCCAATATCTAGTGTAGTATTATCAAATTTTCCAATAAAATTAATTCTTCTATAAAAATAACATTTAGTAAAATTTATTTCTGAATTTTCTTTACATCTAAAATAAAATTCTACAGTATTATCCTTTTCAATCTTTTCAACAGTTATGCCTTTAAAAAATGCACTCTTAATAATTTCATTACTCAAAAATCGAATATCATTTTTAAAATCAACTTTTTCCATTTGAATTTCTTCATAAGAATTGTTCGCTAAAACAACCTTATCAAATGTAATTTTTTTAAATTTAATATTTTTACTGAAATTACTTCTGGATATTTTAAAAGTTTTTGAAAACGTAATATCCTCAAAAGTTATATTACTTTTTACCTGAACACCAAACAGTTGAAAACCAGAATCAAACTCACACGCATTTACATGCAAATCATAATTAAAAATTGCATCCGTAGAAAATACATATGAATTGATATATTCGCGTGAAACATTCTCATTTTTTTCGTAATCAATTTCTGCTTTTTTTATTCCAAAATATTCAAATTTACATGCCTCGAAATATAATTTTGGATAACATAAATTTTCCTTAGTTGTTTTAGACTTAAAATCTGGTTTTATATTTCTTTGTATTTCATTGTTATCTTGACTTACACTAATCAACAACACTGCATTTTGTCTTTTATCTTCAAAACTTTCAAAATAAATATCTTTAAAGCTACAATTTTTAAATTCTATACACTCTATTTTAAATATATTTTTATCTATATCATCTATATGTATTTCATAATTATCCGACTTTAAGGTTTTTACTTCTTTTAATTTACCATATTCTTTTATTTTTATTTTCAAAGATTTGTTATTAACTTCAAATATTATTTTGTTAGAACTACTGTGATCTTTAAAATATTTCGAAAAAACTATTTGAGTCATCTTCCTACTACTCCCGCAATTTGTCCTAAATAAGGCAGCAAAGATATAAAAGCATCTATACTTTTATCGCTTAAATATTTTAAAACAGAAAATATCTTTTCTTTTGCTTTTGTTTTATCTTTTTCTTTTAGTGTATCAATAGCCAAAAGTAAATTTTCTATTTCTTCTTTTTGATTTTTATCTAAAATATCTTCTGGAATTTTATTTAACTCTTCTAATGCTTGTTCTATTGTTATATTTTGAAATATAGTGGCATTTGCTGTATTTGTATTGTTGTTTTTAAAGTCATTATTTATATTAATCAACTTTTTATCTTCTTTTATTTTTTCACTTTCATCTTTTAACTCTGCTAAATAAATCTCCATTCTTTCTATCATCTTTTGTAAAGATTCTATCATACCATAATCATTTTCTGATGGCTTAGGGTAATATTCACCTTCAATAGTAGGATATACTATGTCAAAATTTTCATAATATATATTTTTATAAATTTCTTTTATATATTCTATTTGTTTCCAACACTTTGATGGATTTTCTTCTTTTAAGATTTCTTTACTTTTATAAATATGCTGTGTTAATTTCTCGATTTTATTTTGGTTCATCTTCACTCCTTGTTTTCAATGATTTTTATTTCTTCTTCGTTTAGGTTGTAAAGTTTATAAACAATAGAGTTTATTTTATCTTCTTGGGTTTTGGTGTTTGCGTTTTTGTCTTGTTCTTTTAAAACTAAAATCTCATCGACTAAGCTTATAAGCTCGTTTGCTAGTTTTTCATTTTTAGAATTTATTTTTGGTATAGGAAGTTTTTCTATTTTATCTTTAGCTCCATAAGCATAAGAACCCGTTTGTATTAAATTTGTTTTTAAGGTAATTAGCCATTTATAACAATTAGAATTCATAAAAGCTAATATATATTTTAAACTTACTTCATCTGAAGTCATCATAAATAAAGAATTATTAAAAAACATAGGATCGCTAATATATGAAAACAAATATTCTCCACTCACTGGGTTCCAAACTATTTTTTCTTTTTCAAATTCTTGATAATAAGCTATACTATCTTGGGTCTCAAACCATTTGTTACTTGTTTTCTTACGACAGCCTTTTTCTCCACTTTGTTTTATGCGTGGTAAAAATTTAGATAGATAAGATTTTAATGATGGGTATTGTTCTATATCGATGTTTAAACTTGGAAAAGTTCCTATCACCCAAAGCCCTGCCCACTCATAACTATATCTTTTTATATCTCTACCGCGTAGCATTTTGCGTATGAGTTTAGTGGTGCGTTCTTTTTCGGCTTCATCTTTGCATTTAGCTAAAATTTCATCTCTTTTTTCAGTAGTGATGATAAAGGCTTCATTATAGCCCGTTTTTATGCCATAGTTTATATTAAGCCCATGCCAGTCTTTAAGTGGAGTGCCGTGCTTTTCTATCTTTGCTTTTAGTGCGTTTGTGCCCTCATCGTTAAAAGTAAAGCTTTCTTTGCTTAAAGAATTTTGTGCGATTTTGTTAAAATTTAAAATGCTTTCTATGTTAAAGTCGTTTTCTTTTAAAAGCTCGGTGTTTGGGGCTAGGTATTTGAAGCTACTATCTTTAGCTTTTGCTTTTTCAAAGCTTAGTATGGAAGTATCTACCGTAGCACTTTCAAAGACTTTTATACCATTTAGATCGATGTATTCTAAAAGTGTGGTATTTTTGAGTAAAAACTCTCTTAAAGCTTCTCCATAACCTGCTCTTGTGTATTTGTTTGAAGTGATGAAAGACAAAACACCATTTTGCTTTAGCACATTAAACCCAAGCTCATAAAAGTAAGTATAAATGTCGCTAGTGCCTTTATAGACTTTATAGTTTTTGGCTAAATTTGGCTTTAACTCTTTGATGTCTTCTTGTCTGATGTAAGGTGGATTACCGATGATGAGATCAAACCCTTGAAAATTCCCACCCTCATCAAGTACTTCGCTAAATTCAAAACGCCATTCAAAAGGATTTGCACTTTCTAAGTCAAATATACTCTCATAAAGCTTTTTAAGCTTTTTAAATTCTTTCTTAGCAGCACTTTCATCAAAGTCAAATTCAAACATATTTTTAGAGAAAAATGCTCTAAAATTTTCATCTTTTTCATCTTGTGCTAAAAAATCGCCGTATTTTTTAGAGTATTCATTAGCACCGTTGGTAAGTTGCTTGATCTCTTTGGCAAATTTGTCTTTTAAGCAGAAATTTTTAAAAGACTCTTTGAGGTTTTTGATCTCTTTTGCGATGAGAGTTTTATCAGTGTAAAAGCCTTCTTTGTAGTCTTTGACTATGCGTTTGTATTTATCCATGCGTTCTTTGATGTTTGGGTAGTGAGAAAGGCTTTTGTGAATTTCAAAATAACTTATAAGCGAATTCCCGCATTTTATGTTGATGTCGATGTTTGGTAGGGTTTTAAGATCATGATAGTTTGTATCATCAAAGCTTTCATAAAAGCTGTGTTTTAAAAGCTCTATCCAAAGCCTTAGTTTAGTGATCTCGCATGAGTTTGGGTTGATATCTACTCCAAAAAGGTTGTTTTCTATGATGTCTTTTTTACGCTCGAAAAGTTCTTTTTGGCAAAGGTGGGTTTTGTCTTTGTCAAAATCAGGGCGTTTATACTCTAAAAACTGGCCTTTGTGATTTTGCACTAAAATTTCATCATTTTGCACGCTTAGGTAAAAGTCCTCTTCAAACAAACCAAGCTCATAATGCACCATAAGCATGGCATTTAAAGCTGAAACTAAAAAATGCCCACTTCCCACTGCAGGATCGCAAATGCGTATGGAATTTAGCAAGGCTAGTTTTTGCTCTTGAGAAATTTTTTCTTGGCGTAGCTGGGTTCTTAGCTCGCTTAGCTTGGTGGCATTTAGCTTAAAAGTATGGTTAAACTTATCTAGCACGACTTTTTCTATGCTTGCTTTACACATATATGAAGTGATAAAGCTTGGGGTATAAAAACTACCTTCTTTGTAGCCATTTAGCTTTTCAAAGACATTTCCCAAAACGCTTGAGTTGATGAGTTCTTTTTGTTTGATGAGTTCTTCGCTTTGCTCATCTGCTCCAAAGTCAAAGCTGTCTAAAAACTCAAACAAATACTCAAGCAAACCTACTTTGCCTTTTTTGCTTTTACCTTTGTCATCTTTTAACTGCGTGTGTGGGTGATACTCTAGCAAAGCATCATTTTCCAAAGTAGCGATTTCTAGCGTGGTTTTTTCGATGGCTTGTTTTTCAAAAAGTGATGAATTTAAATAAGGCAAATAGCTAAATTTACTCTGCGTCCTTGTGTGCTTTTCTTTAGCTAAGATATCAAAGAAAAGGTGTGAAAGGGTAGTAAAATTTGGAATTTTTTCATAGTTTAGAAATTTAAGGGTTTTATCATCGTTAAATCTAACTAAATTAGACTCAATAAGCTTTAAAAATAAAATGCGGTTTAGCCAAAGTATGATGAATTTTAACACCTCTTCAAAGTCATGCTTTGGAAGCTTGCTCGCTATGAGATGATAAAGTGTGCCTTGGGCTTGTTTGCTTTGCTCACTTTGTGTGATGATGAATTTAGAAAGCTGTTTGCTCTCGCTTAAACCTAGGATGTATAAAAGCTCTTTATAGAATGCGTTGTTTAGTGAGTTTGCGTCATTTGGGCTAAATTCATTTAGCAAAAAGTCTCTATGAAAGGTTTTAAAAATGCTTGCTAGATTTTTGAAATTTGACTTTTGCTTGTCTTTTAAAAAGGCTAAATCGATGAAAAAGCCTTTTAAGCTTTCTTTGGAATTTTCTATAAGTTTGCTTGCTTCTTTGTAAAATTCATCAGTGTTGCCTTTAAAAAGTGAATTTGGGCTTTGAAATTCTTCAAAAAGCTTTTTAAAGCTTGTGTTTTTATAAAAAAGCTCTTCAAATTCACTAGCTTTGAAAATGTAGAATTTATAAAAGTCTGTGATGATGATAAATTTCAAACTAAAGCTATGCTCTCTGTTTCTAAAATAATACAAAATGGCTTCATGCAAGGCTTTGGAATTTGGCTTTGCGTGGGTGATGAATTCTTTTGAGTTGGGCTTTTTAGCTTCGATGAGAACTTCTAAGTCTTTGCTAAACTCATCTTTAGCAATGGCTAAATCAATCTCGCTTTTGCCTTTTTGCTTGGTTTTGATGTGGGTTTTGAAATTTAGAGTGGTTAAAAATGGACTAAGTGTGTTAGCTACAAGATAATCTTCATTTTCACTTTGTGAGCTTTCAAGCCTTTCTAGATACTGCGTTAAAGCCTTGCTAAAAGTGTCAAATTCATTTTGTGTGATTTGCTTTTTGCGGTAGTAGGGGTTGAAAAAATCTTTTTCATTTAGCAAAGTAAAGTGCATTTTTAACCTTTATAAAGAATATTTTATATTTTACTAAAATTTACTTTAAAGGATTGAAAAGACTTTATGAAAATAAAAAAACAAATAAATTAAAAATTAATAAAAAATTATTAGATAATATTTATTATTGCATTTTTTATATTTTTATACTAAGAAAATTTTAATACTAAAGTTATACAATAAGTTTATATTAAAAATATCAAGGAGGCAAAATGGGAAAAATTTTAGTTTTCTGTTTAGCGCTTGTTTCTTTTGTTTGCGCTAAAAATGAATTTTTTACAAGTGAAGTAAGCTCACTTTACTTAAGCAAAAATGACACAAAAGCTGTTGGTAGATTGCTACCCACAAATCCTTTTGAAGTATTAAAAACTGATGGAAATAAAGTTTTGGTCAAGATCACAGGCTATGTTAATCCTGCTTCGCCTTCTGTGCTTTATTACAACGATAGTCAAAGAATCATAGTTGCTGCATTTTCTAAAAATACAAAACTTGATTTTAAAACTTATACTAAAAGCAAAAATGGAAAATGGGATAAAGCTACCATAGAAGTTTGGACTGACAAGAAAGATTTTGCAAAAAGCAACAAAGAAATGTTTATAAAAGCTAAAGAGCTTTATATGAATAATTGCGGAATTTGTCATAGCGTTCATAAAGAAAGTGAATTTAGTGCTAATGGCTGGCCTGCTACTTTTAGATCAATGGTAAATAGAACAGGAATTGATAAAAAAGATCATTGGCTAGTGATACAGTATTTGCAAAAAAATGCAAAAGATTTTAAGGAGGTAAAATAAAATGGGACTTGACAGAAGAAAATTTTTAAAAATCGGAGCAGGGTTAAGCGTGTTGCCTTTAGCTCCTAGTTTAGCCATGAGTAAAAATATAGAAGTTTCTCAAATAAATTCTGGTTTAGTAAAAAATGGAAGTGTGATAACAGCAGCACATTGGGGAATTTTAAAACTTACCATTAAAGATGGTGTGGTAATTAAAAGTGAGCCATGGGAAAAAGTAACACAAATTGACAATCCTTTACAACACTATACAGCAGATATGATCTACAAATCACGCGTGAAATATCCTTATGTTAGAAAAAGCTATCTTGAAAATCCCGACAATCCAAAACCTGAACTTAGAGGAAAAGATGAATTTGTGCGTGTAAGTTATGATGAGGCTATAAAACTTATAGCAAAAGAACTTAAAAAAACAAGAGAGCAAAAAGGAACTCAAGCTATATTTGGTGGAAGCTACGGATGGAAATCTAGTGGAAATATGCAAAATTGTAGAATATTGCTCCATAGATTTTTAAATGTCACAGGTGGTTTTGTAGGGACTACCGGAGATTACTCAACCGGAGCTTCTCAAATAATAATGCCTTATGTTGTAGGCTCTATTGAAGTATATGAACAGCAAACTTCATGGGAAAACATTTTAGAACATTCTAAAATAGTAGTTATTTGGGGTGCTAATCCTATCGCTACTTTAAGAATAGCTTGGACTTCAAACGATCAAAGAGGTCTTGCTTACTTTGAAAAATTAAAAAATAGTAAAATCAAGGTTATTTGTATAGATCCTATAAAAACCGAAACTGCTAAATTTTTAAATGCACAATGGATCTCTCCAAAACCAAATACAGATGTTGCTATGATGATAGGCATGGCTAGTCATTTGATCGAAAAAAATAAAGTCAATTATGAATTTTTAGAAAATTATACAAGTGGATTTGATAAGTTCAAAGCTTATTTAGATGGCAAGAATGATGGCATTAAAAAAGATACAAAATGGGCAAGTAAAATTTGTGGAATTGATGAAAAAATCATCAAAATACTAGCTGAAAGTTTTTATGATAACCCTACTATGATCATGAGTGGTTGGGGTATGCAAAGAGCTCATCATGGCGAGCAACCTCATTGGATGTTAATAACCCTAGCTTCAATGCTTGGTCAAATTGGCACTAAAGGTGGTGGATTTGGCTTAAGTTATCACTATAGTAATGGCGGTGTTCCATCATGCAAAGGTGGTGTTATAGGAGGTATTACAGCAGGAGCTGTGGGAATTTGGGAAAATGGTAAATTTAAAGGTATGCCAAAAAATGGAGAATCTCAAGGTGGTGCTGAATGGCTACAAAATACTGCTAGTTATTCTTTTCCTGTAGCTAGAATAGCTGATGCTTTATTAAATCCTGGGAAAGTTATAGACAATAATGGTTCTAAAATAACCTATCCTGATATTGACTTTATTTATTGGGCAGGTGGAAATCCTATAGTCCATCATCAAAATACAAACACTAACATCAAAGCATGGCAAAAACCAAGAACTATAGTTGTAAATGAAATTTATTGGACTCCAACTGCCAAAATGGCAGATATTGTAATGCCTACCACAAGTTCTTATGAACGAGATGATATTACCATGAGTGGAGATTATTCCAATATGAATATAGCTCCAATGAAACAAGCAGTATTACCAATAGGCGAGAGCAAAGATGACTATGAAATTTTTGCTGATATTTGTAAAGTGTATGGAGATGATGTATTTAATGCTTATACCGAAAATGGTAAAAAAGCAAAAAATTTTATTAAAGAATACTACAATAGTGCTTTAAAACAAACTCAAGCTTATGGGGATGTATTTGAACCAAAAATGCCAAGTTTTGAAGAATTTTGGGCCAAAAATGAGCCTATAACTTTTTCTCCAACCATAGAAAGCATGGAATGGGTGAGATTTTCTGAATTTATTGAAGATCCTATCTTAAATGCTCTAGGTACTGAATCAGGCTTGATAGAAATTTACTCAAAAACTATCGAAAAGTATAACTATAAAGACTGCAAAGCACATCCAATGTGGATGGAGCCGATAGAATGGCTAGGAAATGCTACTAAGGAAACACCTTTTCATCTACTAACTAATCATCCAACAGATAGGCTTCACTCTCAAATGTGCCATACCTCATTGCGTGAAAAATATGCAGTAAATGATAGAGAACCTATCTTAATCAATCCTATTGATGCTAAAAAACTTGGAATCAAAAATGGTGATATTGTAAGAGTTTTCAATAAAAGAGGTCAAGTTCTCGCAGGTGCTGTGGTAACTAAAGACATTATGCCAAATGTTGTAAGATTATGCGAAGGTGGCTGGCATGATCCAAATGATGAAGGAATGTGCAAATACGGAAATGTAAATGTCTTAACTATTGATATGCCAACTTCTGAATTAGCAAACGGAAACATTTCTCATACAGGCTTAGTAAATATAGAAAAATATAAAGGATTACCGCCTAAAATAACAGCATTTACAGCTCCAAAAGGCGCTGTATAACATTCTCTTTCTTAGAAGATAATTTCTTCTAAGA
>NZ_JAKMSF010000059.1:0-683 GCF_025772505.1 Campylobacter sp. CNRCH_2016_3089 | reverse complement strand
ATTTGGATTTGAGGATAGGTATTGCCAAAATTTTATTCAAAGCAACATTGATATTTTTATCTTTCTACATGGTAGAGAGCAAACCTATTTTAATTATCTTAATTTCATAAGCGATTTAAACTCAAATGAAAAACAAAAATACCTAAACTTAAGAGCCTCTACTAAAGATTTAGAAAAACAAATTTTTAAAGAAAAACTTAAATTTATAAAGCACTATGAAGAATTTTATGATTATTTAGATAGCATAGGCTATTTGGATAAGGGAGCTTGGTATAAAGCTATGGCTCTTTACTCAAAAGTATCAATTCAAGGAATGTTTTTACTTTACAACACCCAATTATGTTCTTTTAAAGACAAATTGACAATATTCAAACAAGTGAAAGAAAGTTATAATACACTTAAAAAATTAGATACACTAGAATTTTCTAATGAAGAAATAAATAAAAAGTGGAAAAGTAATCATAAAGCAATAATAATCTTTATAGGTAATTATTTAAACAAAATCCAAAAGGCCTTAGATGAATGCAAATGAAAATAATATTAGTGTTCATAATGAAAACAATACCACTATTAACATTAAAGAAAGTATAAAAGAAGCTCTAAGAGAAGGACAAGAAATTGTAGAGAATAGTAGAGATGCAACCGGAGAAATAAGCAATACCTCTCATTTTTTAGGCAATATA
>NZ_JAKMSF010000058.1:0-698 GCF_025772505.1 Campylobacter sp. CNRCH_2016_3089 | reverse complement strand
AAGAATTTTAACCTCTTATTATCCTACAGATGAAGATGTTGAGCTTATGAGACAAGCTGGGCATGTTACAACAAATTCAAATACTGATATTATACTTTATCTTTTATATAATGAAGGAAATATCACAAATCAAAAAACTTCTTTTTTATTTGATAAGGAAAGATTTAAAGTTTTTGAAGATTTTTTATTTTTTCTAAATACTCGTTTAGAAGAGGATTTTTTGCAAAAAGATATTCATAAGTTTGATAGCTTTGATGTAGTTGGAATTGGAATGTATATTAACACTCTAATTGGTTATAATTGTGCATTTACTGATATGTATTTGAGTGAATTTTTACAAGATTATATTTGTGATTTAAATACCCCTAAAACTATGACAATTTTAAATGGTATGAGTCAAATTAACACTACTACTGACAAAGTTTTATTGTTTTTTAATAAAGAATTAAAAATACACACTGATAGTTATTTAAAAATGCAATTAGAAAAAGCGATCTATAATTTTAAGAAACTCAAACTCGGTCAAAAACAAATCAATCAGCTCAATACCCTACAATCTAAACTAAAAGAATGCACAAATGAATGAGATAGAACTTAACACTCAAAATAAAACCTTAAACGAAACAAAAAAAGGCACAAAAACTATTTTTAGAATATCAAGGAATATAAATGAAAAAACCTTTTTATAAACTTAAAAG
>NZ_JAKMSF010000057.1:0-698 GCF_025772505.1 Campylobacter sp. CNRCH_2016_3089 | reverse complement strand
CTTTTAAGTTTATAAAAAGGTTTTTTCATTTATATTCCTTGATATTCTAAAAATAGTTTTTGTGTCTTTTTTTGTTTCGTTTAAGGTTTTATTTTGAGTGTTAAGTTCTATCTCATTCATTTGTGCATTCTTTTAGTTTAGATTGTAGGGTATTGAGCTGATTGATTTGTTTTTGATCGAGTCTGAGTTTTGGATAATTATTGTTTATATTTTCTATTTTCATTTTAAGATAATCATCTTTATAGGCAATAAATTTAATTTTTGAATTTATAAGATTGATATATCTATCAACTGCAATATTAATTTTTTCTATGCCATTTAGAATTGCTATGGTTTTGGGATTATTTAAATCACAAATAGGAGCTATTGAAAGTTCTCTTAGGTACATATTATTAGCAAACGCACCATCTAAGCCAATCAATAGATTAATATATGTTACAATTTCTATTATTTCAAAATCATTATCATTTTTTTTCAAAAAATCCTCTTCTAAACGAGTATTTAGAAAAAATAAAAAATCTTCAAAAACTTTAAATCTTTCCTTATCAAATAAAAAATAAGTTTTATGTCCTATAAAAGTTTTTTCATTATCTAAAAGATAAAGTATAATATCCATATTTATTCTTAAAACAATTCGACTAGCTTTTCTTGAAAGTTCCTCATCTTCATCTAGGAATGAATAAATAGTTAGAGTTTTC
>NZ_JAKMSF010000056.1:0-749 GCF_025772505.1 Campylobacter sp. CNRCH_2016_3089 | reverse complement strand
ATAAAAAAGGCTAAGGAGAATGAGTAGAGTGATAAAAATTAACTTTACTGATGTCAATTTTCATATTAAAGAATTTCAAAAGGTTTATATACTAGAAAATTGTAAATTGTATTTTTACAAGCCTTTTCATTTACAAACAGAAGATAAAAACAATGGAAAAGAATTTGAAGATAAAAATAGAACAATTCATAAAGAACAAGAAATTAAAAAAATAAATTCTCAAGATCAATTAAATGAAAAAGAAGATATCACAAAAGATTATGCACAAAAAATCGATAAAGAGATAAATAAATTTGATGAAAATAACTTCATCTTACAAACTAAAAAACAACGACAAATCGATCCTGATAATTATGATATATTTTACGATGTTTATACAAGTAAAGATAATGATATCAAAAGTTTAAATGAAGAGTTAAAATATAACGATGGCTTTGAAGTAAAAGATGGTATAGCTAAAGTTGAAGCAGATTTTTTTGATAAATGCTTTGAAAAAGGAATTTATGTTTTAATACCAAGATTAGTATCTTTAGATAAAAATGAAACATTACACTTTGATCCTGTGCCTTTAGAAGATAAGGGCTTTGTAGTGACTGATTTTAGAAAGGGAAGAAAAGATAAAAAAAATATAGATTTAAGCTTTCAAAGAAGCATAGCTAAAATAAAAAATCCTAATTTAGTTTTGCAAAGCCCTAAAGAATTCCTACAAGCTTTAAATGACAATAGAGATTTTACAGAAGATGATAAAA
>NZ_JAKMSF010000055.1:0-767 GCF_025772505.1 Campylobacter sp. CNRCH_2016_3089 | reverse complement strand
AATATAAGAAATATAAGAAATATAAGAAATATAATCTAAAAAAATTAAAACATATTTAACAAACCACTAAAGAACAAAAATAATTTTAGCAAATTGATAAAAAAGTCAACAAACAATTAAAAATAAACTACCAATAAATTATTAGAATACTTCAACATAGATTAAAAACCAAATTTAAAAACTATACTAAAAATAAAAAAACCTAATTTATCAGATTAATAAAAAACCAAAAACATAAGCGATAAAAACTAAAAAACAAAATTTATCAAACTCACTATAAACATTTTAAAGTTAAAACGACTAAATCCCCAAACCATAAAAAACCTAAAACTAAATCAAACACTAAAAATAAGAATTAAAAACTATCTACAGTTAACAACCAAGTTGACTAAACCACTAAATAAAAATCACAAAAAATAAAACAATAAACCCAAAAACCATAACATATAAGAATAAAAATCGATAACAAAATAAAAAAACAAACCACTCTAAAAATTAAACCAATAAACAGCTAAATAGCATATAAAACTAAATTTTATAAAATAAAAAAATAATAATAAATACCCTATCTAATCAACACAAATTAATTAAAAATTTTCATAATATAACTAAATAATATATAAAAATAAATTTTATAACCAAATAAAAAAATAACAACTAACAATAAGCATAAAAAATAAACTAATTTAAGGATTAAGCCAATAAATAACTAAAATAACTAAAATAACTAAAATAACTAAAATAACTAAAATAACTAAAATAACTAA
>NZ_JAKMSF010000054.1:0-804 GCF_025772505.1 Campylobacter sp. CNRCH_2016_3089 | reverse complement strand
GCTAAATCAAACCTATAATAAATATAAGCAATTTTTCCAGCAAGTTGAGGGTAGGTTTTAAAAAAGATATTATCATTTGTTTTGTTTTTATCTTGTAATTTACAACAAGTTTTTAAAAAATCTATAGCTTCTAATACGCTAAAAATATAATTTGTATAAATGATGTCTTTTGCTAAATTGCTGCTGTTTGTGTTATTCATACCCCCTAACACCCCTTCTCTTACACTATCATCATCTCCAACTCCCACTCTAAAGCTCATATCTATAATGATGTAATGATCTTCTAAATTAGGTATAGTTTTTTCACTGTTATAAGCAAATAAAACTATATAGTATTTATAATCTTGTATATCTTCTTTAGGCTCATTGCTTCTATTTATAGGTAAGCAAAAAGATAAAACATTATCTTCATAGCTTTCATTATAAATCAAATCATCATTTTCAAATAATACCTTAAGATTTTTTTCATCAATATAGCCATTACAATCATGTAATAATAAATTTAATTTTTCTTTGCTTTCACATTCTACAAAAGCCCATTTTAGTTTTTCATCGCTTTCTTTTTCTAGTTGTAAGCTTATATAAGTCCCTGGTGCAAAAGAGGTATTTAGATCTATATTATCGCTTGCAAATACAATTTTATTGTTTCGTTTTTGGGGGTATTTAACTTCTAATTCGCAAAGCAATTCTTCTTCATTTGTAATATAGCTTAAATGCTTTAATAAATCTTCAAACAATACCCCATTAACTATTCCTATGCTGCCATTGCTGCCAAATTCTCCCTTTTCATTAATGTTATAAAGA
>NZ_JAKMSF010000053.1:0-835 GCF_025772505.1 Campylobacter sp. CNRCH_2016_3089 | reverse complement strand
ATCCCTTGGATCTTTTATCTTACCCTCAACTATGTCACTTCTTAAGGCTTTATATATTTTTCCCCATGCATCAAAATTAAATTGATAAACATTTAAATCAATTATCCAATCTACTCCCATAATCTCATCTATAAAAGGAAGCATACCAAATTCATCAGGTTTTAAAGTCTTAGCTAAGGTTTTAATCTCTTGTTCTCTTAAAGGATTTTTATGCACTCCTACTAAACCACTTCCTACGGCAATATCAGCATAACCATAAATAGCACCTAATAAATTAGGTTTATCTAATATACTACTTCCTCCACTTAATTGTATATAAAGTATAGTAGCTTGGATAAATCTTGCATTAAAACCATTTTGAAACATATCATTAGCTAGATATTTATAATCACCTAATATTCCTGCTGCCATACCCCATTCATTATGAAATAAACTTGATCTTAGATTATGTTTATTATCATCTACTATTCTATATAATTTTTCATATTTAGGATCTACATTTCCTTTTTCATCTACAGCTCCTATAGCTTCATAAGGTATATCTATAACAACACTTCTTATACCACTTCTTATAACTAAATACTTATATCTTTCTTTTTTAGTTTTTAAAGATTTATAATAAGCTTTTTCTGCTTTAGTCCAAGGAGCTATGCTTCCTTTAATAGGATCTTTTAAATAAATACTTTGCCAATCTTTAAATTCAAGCAAAGTAGAACTTTGCCCTGTATAAAGATTAGGATCTAAATATCTGGGTTTATAGTCTTTGTAGGGGGAGTTTCTTAATATACGATCAGCTTCAAACAAAGCTTTAGAATATTCTTGGGTGTATTTGCCT
>NZ_JAKMSF010000052.1:0-847 GCF_025772505.1 Campylobacter sp. CNRCH_2016_3089 | reverse complement strand
GTTTAGTCTATAAAATCTATATTAAAATACTTACAAGTTAAAGTAATATATTCTAAATCATTATCAAAATATATGTTTATCAACATCTCTTCTTCTTTTTCAATATAGCCTGTTATATCATCCCAATTATTTCTTATCAAATCTATAAAATTAGCTTCTAATTGATTAAAATTTTTACAATATGATTTTGAATGTAGTAACTTATAATCATAAAAAATAATTTGCAAATCTTGTATATCTTTTTTTTCTGATTTAAAAAATATTTCTAAAGTTTTTTCATTCATTGTGATAGAATAAACAAAAAAGTCATTTTTCAAATCTATTTTTACATCCTTAAGGTAAAATTCTCTTTTGAATAAACTTCCATGCTTTAAATTCTCAAATTTCATTATTTTGCCTTTTTAAATAATTTTCTACAATATCTAAATCTTTATGAGATATTGGCTCTACTAAACCCTGTGACATTCTATACTTTGTTGGATCTTGAGGATTTATATGTTTAGTATATTCTATTTTATGAGGTGTATCAATTATTCTCTTTGATGTCTTCTCATAATGTGGTTTACCATCTAAATCATATCTGGTGAGTTTATCTTTTGTCTTTATAGAAACACTATTATGTCCTCCATTTAAAGTATTTTTTATTTCCATGGCTCTTTGTTTGATATTTAAAATAATCTCCCCATCTTCAAGAATATAATCAGGACTTCTAGGTTTTGGAGTATCTTTAGGCCATATTCCATTATGTTTATAAAGATGAACTTCTTTATCGCTTACCCTACCTTTTTTATTTTCATTTTCCAAATATAAAAGCATTTTTGCTTTCTCTTTACTTTTTTCTCTTCTC
>NZ_JAKMSF010000051.1:0-878 GCF_025772505.1 Campylobacter sp. CNRCH_2016_3089 | reverse complement strand
CTGTGATAAAGATAAAGTATTTATAGGGCTTATACCTTGTAAAGAAGATAAAAAAAGCTAGCTAAATTCAATAAGCAAAATAGATGTGTAGAAGTTGGTGAATATTGCTCTAAAAAAATTAAATTCATAGTTTGTATTCAGCATAAAAAAACACACTGTTGTTTTAATTCAAAATTAGCAAGAATATTTAATGAACAAGGACGTCCACAAATTAAAAGAGGTTGGGGTTCTCCAAAAAGTCCTGATTGTAGAGGATTTACTCCAGAAGAATTTCAAAAGTTAGATTTTAGTGAAATAGATTTAAGTGAATTTATTGCTGATATTGTTGGAAATATTGATGTAGATAAAATACAAGCTGATTTTATAAAAATACAAGAAAAGATTGAAAGCAATCTTGAGAATTTAATAAGAAAACCTACTAATTAAAAAGAAAATAAAATTATAGAAAGGAGATAGAGTTTAGTTAAAAGTTTGTTTGGTAAAAGCCAAAGGGATTGTTCTAAACCCTGCAAAAGCAGGGGATACTCAATAAGCCTTGACATAGCAAAGCATTAAGAGTATAATTATTAGAACAATGTTGAGCATTTAACTCACCTCCCTTCTGGGCGGTAAATTGAATGTCAAAGGTGGCACCCTTTGGCATTCCACCCTTAATACAATTATACCAAATAAACTCTTTAACTTCTTTAGTACAATTGATGAAAAGATTTTACATTTTATTCCTTAGTGCTTTAATTTTTACACCTTCTTTATTATTTGGTGCTACAAATATAGATGATAATCATATTATCTTTACTTAGGGCTATGGTGAAGTAGCAAATGATATTTTACAAGTTATAAAAGATGTTATATCTTTGCTTCAATTAACTAATAAAAGT
>NZ_JAKMSF010000050.1:0-936 GCF_025772505.1 Campylobacter sp. CNRCH_2016_3089 | reverse complement strand
GAAAATATATTTTCAAGTCAAATCAACAAAGAATATACAAATAAAATATGGGGATTATTTTCAAGATATAATTTACTATGAAAATACAATTAAAAAGACAGCACAAAAATACAACTATGATCCCAATAAAAATTATCCTATTGCGTATTGGGAAAAATTAATTGAAGAAATCTACAATCAATTTAAATTAAATATAAAAACAGAATTTATCTCATCAAATGATAATAGCCTATTTGGTTTTTATAATCAAGACAAAACTATTATTGAAATCAATATAAACAATATAGAAAATACAGAGGAAATGTTTAAAACTATTATACACGAAATACGACACGCATACATACATCAAAAAAAACCAAATAATGATGTCTTACAACACTATATTTATTATAGCAATCAATATATTTATTTTAATAAAACAGATCAAAAATTTGGAAATAAAACAACACCAGATATTTATTTTTTTCAGCCAAGCGAAGCAGAAGCTAGAGCAATAGAAGAAAGTATCATCAAGGAGTTATGATGAGATACAAGGAACCAGATACAAAAAAACACGAACAATTTTTACAAACTAGAAAAGAACCAAATGTATTTTATTTAGGTGTAAATACTAATATAAAATGTTTTAATAATATATGCCCTAGTGAAAAAAATTATTGGTATTTTTTCAACCATATTGATTTAGAAAACAAAATCAACATTACATATAATCCCAAATTTGGCATTTATTTAGGTAAAATCATATTTAATAAAAAAGGCAACAAACTCCTACCAAAATATATACCTACAAGTATTGAAAATTTAGAAGAAGAGGTTAAGAAAATCAAAAATCTTCTATGGATAGCTGAAAAAAATGATAATTATGTTAAACCTGAAGTGATTTTTTTTGAAGATACTATTCTTGGTAAAAAAATAAAAACAACTAGAGGCAATTAT
>NZ_JAKMSF010000005.1:0-149791 GCF_025772505.1 Campylobacter sp. CNRCH_2016_3089 | reverse complement strand
ACATAGAATGAAATTGTATTTAAGTGGAGGGGTGTATTTTTGAGATTGCAAGCTGTTTTAGCTTGCAATTGAAATTAAACATTAAATCTAAAATGCATTACATCGCCATCTTGTACGATATAATCTTTCCCTTCAAGGCGTAGTTTTCCTGCTTCTTTAGCACCACTTTCGCCTTTGCAAGCGATATAATCCTCATAAGAAATTACTTCAGCTTTGATAAAACCTTTTTCAAAGTCATTATGGATCACGCTTGCTGCTTTTGGTGCTTTCCAACCTCTTTGTATAGTCCATGATCTAACTTCTACTTGACCTGCTGTAAAATAGCTAATCAAGTTTAGCTTTGAAAATGCTGTGCGTATAACTACTTCAAGCCCGCTACTTTCTATACCTAAAGATTTTAAAAATTCATAATTTTCTTCATCGCTTAAAGCTATCATTTCTTCTTCTATTTTAGAGCAAAGTTTGATTACTTCATGACCTGATTTTGCTGCAAATTCTTTAAGATCTTTTACAAATTCATTATCTTCTAAAAGTGAATTCTCATCTACATTTGCTCCATATATTACTTCCTTAGCTGAAAGCAATCTTAGTTCTTTTATAAGAGCATGATAGACTTCATTTTTATTAGCAAAAGAACTTGCGCTATTATTTTGATTTAAATGCTCTAAAAGTTCATTAGCTAAAGCTAAACTTTCTTTTGCACCTTTTTCATTGGCCTTTGCACCTTTAGTGAGTTTTTCTATTTTTTTGCTAAGTTGTTCTATATCTGCTAGTATAAGTTCTGTTTCTATGATTTGCACATCACGCACAGGATCAACACTACCTGCAACATGGGTAATATTTTCATCATCAAAACAACGCACAATATGTAAAATCATCTCTGTTTCGCGTATGTTAGATAAAAATTTATTACCCAAACCCTCACCTTTGCTAGCTCCTGCTACTAAGCCTGCTATATCAACAAATTCTATATTTGAGCGTATGATTTTTTGTGGATTAACGATTTTTGCTAGCTCTTTTAAGCGATGATCAGGCACAGGCACTACTGCTTTGTTTGGTTCTATGGTGCAAAATGGATAATTTGCACTTTCAGCATTTTGTGCTCTTGTTAGAGCGTTAAAAGTGGTAGATTTTCCAACATTTGGAAGTCCTACTATACCAACTGATAAACTCATTTTTGTTTCCTTGAAAGATAAAGTAAATATGAAAGACACATTCTAACACCTGCTCCGGTTGCACCAAAACAGTGATAACCCCAAGCCTTTTCTAAATAAGCTGGTCCTGCAATGTCTAAATGTAGCCATTTGTCTTTGTATTCTTCTCTAATGAAAGAATTTAAAAATAATCCCGCAGTAATGGCTCCGCCATAACGACTTGAAGAGGTATTACTAACATCTGCTATGTTTGATTTTATAAGCTCTTTTAAGTGCGGATTAAAATGTAAAATAGTAGCTAAATCTCCACTTTTTTTACTTATTTTATAAAATTCATTTTGCAAATCTTCATTATTTCCCATGATGGCACTTGTGTATTCTCCAAGTCCTACCACGCAAGCTCCAGTTAAAGTAGCAAGATCTATTAATAAATCAGGTTTTAGATCTTGAGCAAGTGAAAGACAATCTGCTAAAACTAATCTTCCTTCTGCGTCGGTATTTCTAACCTCTATACTCACACCTTCTCTTGAAATAAGCACATCATCAGGTTTATAAGCATTTCCACCTATCATGTTTTCAGTTGCGCCGATGATAGAATGAACTTCTATATCAAGGTTTAACTCGCTTGCACCTTTAATAATAGCCATTGCAGCCGCACCACCGCTTTTATCTGATTTCATCGTTAGCATGTAATCAGCGGGTTTTAAACTAAGTCCACCACTATCATAAGTTAGCCCTTTACCTACAAACACTACTTTCATTTTTGGATTTTGTGGTTTATAAGAAAGATGAATGAGTTTTGGGGGATGAATTGAAGCACGATTTACTGCTAAAAATGCTTGCATTTTTTCTTGCTCTAAGAAATCGCTTTCATAAATTTTACATAAAATATTAGAATTATTTTGGCTCAGTTCAAGCGCATCTTCGGCCATTTTGGCAGGAGTGTAAATTTGTGGGATTTCATTAACGATATTTTTTGCAAAATCACAAGCATTTGAAAAAATTTGACCATAGTTTATACCTATGCAAGCTTCTTCTAGGTTGTATGTTTTATTATTAATTTCATCTTTTGCAATGAAGATATTTTCTAATTTGCTTGGTGTTTTTTCTTTTTTGTATTTATTAAATTCATAAGCACCAAAAGTAAATCCTTGAATCATAGCATTAAAGCTATTTACTACACATTTTCCTATGACACTTTTTGTTTTTACGCTTTGAATTTCAAGTTTTTTTAAAGCTTTGTATGCATTTGCAAAAGCAAGCCTTATATCTTCATATTCTAAGCTTTTAAGTTCACTATAAAGAATTTTATTTTGCATATCTATGCAAATTCCTTCACCTTTATAGCTTGAAAGCTTGAAAAGTTCTTGACTTTGAGTGTATTTTTCTATTTTTTTATCTTGTATTAAAATGATTTCAAAATCAGCATTTATAGAGCCGATATTTTCTTCTATAAAATTAAAAGTCATTTGCGAGTCCTTCTTGTAAGTATTGATTTTTCTATTTGTTTCATTCCTAAAAATAAAGCTAATAAAAAGCCAGCAATAATTGGCACTGCAAAATACCAATGATTTCCAGCCCATTCTACTGCAAGCCAAATTTCTTTTCCAAAAAACCATGCAAGTAAAATAGTTATAGCAGCCCAAGCCCACGCACTAATAAGATTGATAAAAGCAAATTTTTTAGCACTATAGCGAGTTAATCCTATACTCATAGGTATAATAGTTCTAAAACCATACATATATCTTTGTATGAAGATAATAGGCCAGCCAAAACGCTGTAAAAGTAAGTGTGCTATGGCAAATTTACGCCTTTGGGTGCGAAGTTTTTTCTGAATGTATTTTTTGTTATATCTTCCTATATAAAAGTATATTTGATCGCCTACAAAGCCACCTAAGCCTGCTATAAAAATAATAAGTCCTAAATTTACATGGCCTTCATGTGCAAAAATACCTGCTAAAATAAGTGCAAGTTCTCCTTCAAGTATGCACCATAAAAACACAATAATATAAGCCCAATTTTTATAATCATACAAAAGTTGTTTTAAAAATTCTTCCATTTTATACCTCTAAAACACTATAAACAGAAGTTAATTTAGCTAATTCTTTAGCACCATCTAGATCTTTTAACTCTAGTAAAAAACAAGCTTCAACACATTTTGCATTGAGTTTTTCTATAAGTTTCACAGCAGCGATAGCTGTGCCACCTGTAGCGATAAGATCATCTATAAGTAAAACATTTGCTTTTTGATTATTAAAAGCATCGATATGAATTTCTATAGTATCACTGCCATATTCTAAACTATAAGATTCTTGTAAGCATTTTGAAGGTAGCTTTCCAGGTTTTCTTATGGGTACAAAAGGAAGTCTTAATCTAGCGCTCAAGGCAGCTCCAAAAATAAAACCTCTACTTTCTATACCAACGATATAATCAAGCTTTGCGTTTTGATATTTTTCAACTAAATGATCCATTAAAAACGCAAACGCTTCTTTGTTGTTTAATAAAGTAGTAATATCTCTAAAAACAATCCCTTCTTTTGGAAAGTCCTTAATAGCTCTAATGCTATCTAGTAAATATTTTTTATCTTGCTCTTTTATCATAATAATGCCTCTATTTTTGCTTCTAATTCTTTGATTCTTTGTCTTAGTTTTTCATTTTCAATACGATATTGTGAATTTCTTGTTCTAAGAGAGGTTAAATCTGCTTTGCTTTTGTTTAATTCTTCAGTTAAAATATCAATATTACCCAAACTTCTTTGAAGTTGTACTTGTAGTTTTCTAATAACAATTTCAGTATCATCAAGGTTGTTTTTTATAAATTCTTTTGCCACTTTTTCTTTATGAAGCAGGGTTTTATAATAAAGTAACATAATAGTCATATAAATACTAATACAAATTAATACAGTTAATACAAGCCAACTTAAGATCATAATCTTTCCTCTATTTTGCTAATTCTTGTGCAATGTCTTCCGCCGCTAAAAGAAGTGTTGATAAAATTTGAGATAATTTCAAAAGCCATATCAACCCCTATTAATCTAGCTCCTAGCGCTAAAACATTTGCGTCATTGTGTTCTCTTGAAAGTTTAGCACTTAAAGATTCATTACACAAAGCACAGCGTATATTTTTATGACGATTTGCTGCTATACTCATACCAATTCCTGATCCGCATACTAAAATTCCAAAACTTTTTTCATTTATTTTAGAGCTTAATAAATGTGCATAATCAGGATAATCACAACGATCCTCACTAAAAGGACCTAAGTCTTCAAAAGTAATATTTTTTTCTTGTAAAAATTTAGTAATTTCTTGCTTTAAAATAAAACCAGCATGATCACTTGCAATATAAATTTTTTCTCTTAACATTTAACATTCACTTTATCATTTTTGAAATTTAAAGTATTAATTTTATCATATTTAATTAAAATTTTTCTTTCTTATATATAATTATTTTTTTATGTTTTCAAATATTTATTTGATATAATAACAATAATTATTTAAGGTAAAAAATGAAGCTTATACTAATTGGTTCTTCAACAGGTGGCCCAAGCCAACTAAAGTTTTTACTAAATGATGTAGAATTGAAAGATTGTGCAGTAGTGATTGCTCAGCATATGAATCCTGCGTTTATTCCTTCTTTTGTAAATCAATTTAACAAAGAAGCATTAAGCGAGGTGATTATACCAAGTGATAAGGAAGTTTTGAAAAATAAAATTTATATTTGTCAAAGAAATATGATCTTAAGTGGCAACAATACCTTAACATTAAATACTACAGATGAAACTAGTAGTTTTAATCCAGGGATTGATGTGCTATTTAATTCTGCTGTTAATCTTTGTAAATATCATAAAATTTTAGCTTTGATTATGACAGGAATGGGCGATGATGGTGCTAAGTCTTTGTTTGAACTTTATAAAGCAGGAGTAAGGTGTTTGTGCGAAAATGAGGCAGATTCTATAGTATATGGTATGCCAAAAAAAGCTAGAGATACTAATCCAAATTTAAAACCTATGAGTTTAATAGAACTCAAAAAAGAAATAACAAATTTCATCAAATCGTAGGACAAAAAAAGATGATAAAGATTACAGAAAATGAAATGAATGATTTTGTAAAAATCGTAGAGCAAATAAGTGGAAATAACTTAAATGCGAAAAAGGATATATTATCTATTAAACTTCCTAAATTTTTACAAGAATTAGGCTTGAGCAGTCTTAGTGAATTAAATGAAAAAGTGCAGTTTCAAAGAAATTTAAAACAAGAAACTATGGATTTTATTACAGTTTGTGAGACTTATTTTTTTAGAGAATTAGAGCAATTAAAAGATGTGATTTTTTATATAAAATCTCTTGATCGCCCTGTAAATGTGCTTTGTGCTCCATGTTCAAGCGGCGAAGAAGTGTATTCTTTAGCTATTTTAGCAAGTGAGAATTTTGTTAAAGGTATGAATATAGTTGGTATAGATATTAATAAAAAAATGATAGATAAATGTAATGAAATGATTTATTCAGAGCGTTCAGTATCTAGATTAAACACTATGCAAAAAACGCGTTATTTTGATGTAAAAGATAGAATGTATCATCTTAAAAAAGAAACCCTAGCTTGCAGATGCCGTTTTGATCTTTGTAATGTCTTTGATGATTCTTTATTTAAATTTGGAAAATTTGATGTGATTTTTTCAAGAAATATGATGATATATTTTGATCAAGATTTTAAAATAAGACTTATGGAGCGTTTTTATAGGATATTGAATAAAGAAGGTAGAATTTACCCAGGAAAGTCAGATCTTGTGCCTGAAACAGCTTATTTTGAAAAAAACTTTTCAGCAGGTGGAGTTTATTATTCTAAGGTGGATTAATTATATTTTTTATTAAACCACCACCAATAAATTGCTGCAAAGATAAAACATACTCCCAAGCCAAAAGTAAAATGACTTAGTTTTATTCCATAAAATTCAAATAAATATCCTGTTGAAAAAGCAATAATTGCACTAAAGGTTAAATATACCATATCATTGTAGGCAATCACTCTGCCATAGTATCTTTTGTCGCAATCATTTTGCAAAAGTGTATAGGTATAGCTCCATAAAGATGAAGTGCAAAAACCAGCCATTACCAAGCCTACAAAAGCAAGATAAAAGTTAAATTGCAAGCAAGCCCAAAGCATTATACCCACACCTTGCGCTAAGTATAAATATACCAAAGTGTTTTTATTAATATAAGGACTAAGCACATAAGGGCCTATAAGTAAAGATATGGCTCTTATAGCATTAGAAAGCCCTATGGCTAGAGGTATGGAAATAACTTTTGCGTATTCATATTCTGCTAAAAGAGTGATTAAAACATCATAAGCAGTTATCCCTACAACCCCATGAAGTAAAATCAAATGAATGATTTTTTTATTATTAAATACATAAACTAAGCCTTCTTTGATTAATATAAAAAGATTATTTTGTGTGGTATTTTTTTCATTAGGTAAAATCAAAGTTTTGAGTATAAGCATAGCACAAAATAGCATTAAAGTATCAGCTATAAAGGCTGGCTTTACTCCAAAAAGATCTATAAAAAGCCCTGCTGCACCCATACCCAAAGCATATGATACAGCCCATATGATACTATGAAGCTCATTGCCTAGTTTTAATTCTTGCGGGGTTAAAATTTTAGGTAAAACTGACATTTCTGTTTGAAAATACATACTTGCAACCGCCATACGAACAAAGGTTAAAAAGTATAACAACCAAAGCATGGCTAAAGAATTTACAAAAATTAACATAAAAATAGAAATCATTTCAATACTAATCATTGTGAGTAATAAATTCTTAGGTTTAAATCTATCTACTATAACCCCATTTATAGGTGCAAGTATAATAGAAGGTAAAAAAACAAAAATAGCTGAAAAACCTATGATATTAGCAGGTGCACCGAGTTCTTTGGTTAAAAGGGTAAAAACACCTACTTGAGAAAACCACGCACCAAAATAACTTATAAATTGTACTATTGCTAAAAGGCGAAAAGTTTTATTATTTTTAAGTAAAGACCTATAAGTCATGAGTATCCTATGAATATATGAAATTAAAGGGCTTGATTATATCGTCTTTAAGATTATTTTACATTTAAATGTTATAATAATCCTTTTTACAAAAAAGGTTTAAGAATGAGTAGATTAAGTAAAAAAGAAGCGTTAAATTTGCTCCAAAATGCACCTTTATATGAATTAGGTACAATGGCTTATGAGAGAAAATTAGAGCTTCATCCTGAAAAAATAACTACTTTTGTGGTAGATAGAAATATAAATTATACAAATATTTGCTGTATTGATTGTGATTTTTGTGCTTTTTGTAGAAAAGAAAAAGATGATGACTCCTATATTTTAAAATATGAAGAAATAGGGCAAAAAATAGAAGAATTACAAGCCATAGGTGGAACGCAAATTTTATTTCAAGGCGGGGTACATCCAAAACTTAAAATAGAATGGTATGAAGATTTGCTTTCTTATATAAAAACTAATTATCCAACGATTACCGTGCATGGTTTTTCAGCAGTAGAGATAGCTTATATAGCAAGAGTTTCTAAAATTTCTATAGAAGAGGTTTTAAAAAGATTACAAGTCAAAGGACTTTTTTCTATACCTGGAGCGGGTGCTGAAGTATTAAGCGATAGGGTGAGAGATGTTATAGCACCACACAAATGTGACACAGCTACTTGGCTTAGGGTGCATGAGAGTGCGCATAATATAGGTATGAAAAGTACTGCTACAATGATGTTTGGTACGGTTGAAAATGATGAGGAAATCATCGAACATTTTGATCATTTAAGAAATTTACAAGATAAAACAAATGGCTTTAGAGCTTTTATTTTATGGTCGTTTCAAAGTGAAAATACTCCTTTGATCAAAAAACACCCTGAAATCATCAAGCAAAGCTCTAATAGATATTTAAGATTGCTAGCTTTGGCAAGATTATATTTGGATAATTTTAAAAATTTACAAAGTTCATGGGTAACGCAAGGCTCTTTAATAGGCCAACTTGCTTTAAAATTTGGTGCAAATGATTTAGGTTCAACTATGATGGAAGAAAATGTTGTAGCCGCAGCTGGTGCAAAATATAGAATGAATCAAGAACAAATGATAGAACTTATTAAAGATATAGGGGAATTACCTGCCAAACGCGATACAGCTTATAATATTTTAGAAAGGTTTTAATGCTAAATTTAGACTTTAATGAAACTAAAATAGACATAATATATGAGTATGAAAATGAGCTTCCTGTAGTATTTTTTAAGCTCATTTTTAAAAATAGTGGAAAAATAGCAGAAAAACACAATAGAGGTTGTGCAAGTATGCTTGCTAGGCTTTTAAATGAAGGAAGTAATGATGAGTTTTTTAAAAGCTTAGAATACCGTGCTATAGAGCTTTATGCTAAGGCTAGTTTTGAACATTTTCAAATTAGTATTAAATGCTTGAAAGAACATTTTGATTTTGCTTTAGAAAAATTACAAGAATTGTTTTTAAATGTGCGTTTTGAAGAAAAAATTTTACAAAGATTAAAAACTTTAGCTTTAGGTGAGCTTGCAAGTTTAAATACTGATTATGATTATCAAGCAAAAAGACTTTTGAATAAGAATGTTTTTAAAGATGAAATTTTTGCTAGTGGTCTTGATGGGACTAAAGAAAGCATAGAAAAGATTAGTTTAAAAGAATTACAAGATTTTATGAGTGAAAATTTAGTACTTGATAATGCTTTATTTGTTTTTGGTGGAGATATTAAAGAAGATGAAGTAAAGATTAAAGTAGAAAAAATTTGCCAAATTCTAAAAAGAAATGCCCCAAATCAAAACAAAAGCTACAAGCTCGTTGATGAGAGTATAGAAGTAAGTGAGCAAAAAAGCACTGAGCAAGCTTATATATACTTTTGCTCTCCATTTAATATACAAATTAATGATGAGAAAATGTATTTAGCTAAACTTGCTTTGTTTATTTTAGGTCAAGGTGGTTTTGGTTCGCGTTTGATGGAAGAAGTGCGTGTAAAAAGAGGCTTGGCGTATTCAGCATATGCTATGCTTGATGTAAATTTAAATTATAGTAGAGTTTTTGGGTATTTGCAAACTAAAAATGAAAGTTCTAATGAGGCTAAAGCTTTAGTTAAGGAAGTTTTTGAAAACTTTGTCCAAAATGGAGTCAATGAAAAAGAATTTCAACTAGCTAAACAATTTTTAGTAGGATCTATGCCTTTAAGGTATGAAAACTTGGCTAAAAGACTAGATATAATACTAAATGAATATTTGCATGGTTTAAAACTTGGAAATTTAAAAGAAGAAATGCAAAAGATTAAAAACACTAATTTAGATGAGTTAAATGACTTCATCAAAGCACATAGTGAAATTACCAAAGTGAGTTTTGCAAGCATAGAAAATGAAAGTTGAAGAAAAGGACTTAAAACTACTTCATGCTTTAGGGGTTAAAAATTGTATCGATTTGGCTTTGATTTTACCTAAAAAATTTGATGATTTTAGAATTTCAAAGTTTCCAAAAGATACATTTTGCACTCAAAATGTAAAAATTATTAGCACACAAAATCATCACTCCCAGCTTTTTATACTTTGTGAATGTTTAGAATGGGGTATAAAAGCAAATATAGTAATTTTTCATCCTAATAAATGGCATTTTAAAATTTTTAAACATAATGCTTTGGTTTGTATCCATGCAAAGATGAATTTTTTTAATGGAATTTGGCAGTTTATAAACCCAAAAATAGTAAAAAACATAGGTCAAATAATCCCTAAATACCAAATTAGCTCTATTAAAGATGAAAGCATCAAAAAGCTTATTTTAAAATATGTCAATGAAGCTAATTTAAAAGCGCTAAATTTAGAACAAAAATATATCAATTTACTTTTGAATTTACACAATTATGATGATTTAATTCTTTATAAAAATTTTAATGCCATAGTTAAAGATTTAAAATATATAGAAATTTTTAATCATTTAAGGCGTTTAAAGGGTAAAAAAATATCACAAAATGCTTATGAAATAGAACTTTTTGATATAAGCTCTTGGCTTAAAGGTTTAGAATTTAGCCCTACAAATGATCAGCTTTTAGCAATAGAAGATATTAAAAAAGATTTACAAAATAAAGTCGCTAAAAGGCGTGTGGTAATGGGTGATGTGGGTTGTGGTAAGACTTTGGTCATACTTGCTGCAAGTTTGCTAGTATATCCTAAAAAGGCTATTTTAATGGCTCCAACTAGTATATTAGCAGAGCAAATTTATCATGAAGCAAAAAGACTTTTGCCTGATTTTGTTAATGTATTGCTTTTAAAGGGTGGTAAAAAAGATAAAGATTTAGTAAAATTAAAAGAACAAGCCCATTTTATCATAGGTACACATGCGCTCATTTATCAAGAAGAATTTGAAGCAGTTTTAGTGATGATAGATGAGCAACATCGCTTTGGCTCTAATCAAAGACAAAAAATAAGTGAGCTTAGTAAAAACTCTCAATATGCTCCACATATCGTGCAATTTTCTGCTACACCTATACCAAGAACACTTTCTATGATACAAAGTGAGCTTGTAAATTTTAGTTTTATTAAACAAATGCCTTTTAAAAAAGACATTAAAACTTTTTGCATACAAGATAAAGATTTTAAATATTTGCTTAAAAAAATCGATGATGAACTAGCTAAAAATCATCAAGTGATCATCATTTATCCTTTGGTAAATGAAAGTGAAAATATAGATTATTTATCACTAGAACAAGCACAAGGGTATTGGATAAACAAATACAAAAATGTTTATGTGACTCATGGAAAAGATAAAAATAAAGATCAAATTTTGCAAGAATTTAGAGAAAAAGGCACGATTTTACTTTCTACGACCGTGGTTGAAGTGGGAATTTCTTTACCAAGACTAAGCGTGATTGTAGTTGTTGGGGCTGAAAGACTTGGGCTTGCTACCTTACATCAGCTTCGAGGTAGGGTAGGTAGAGTAGGGCTTGAGAGCTTTTGTTATTTATATACTAAGCAAAAAGAAATTCCAAGTCGTTTGCTTGAATTTGCTAAAACTTTAGATGGGTTTAAAATAGCTGAGCTTGATTTAAAAAACAGGTTAAGTGGGGATTTGCTAGATGGTAGAGTGCAACATGGAAATCACTTTAAATTTTTTGATTTTGCAGATGATGAAGAGCTGGTTTTAAAAGCAAAAGAAAGTATTAAAAATATGGAAAAAGAAAATGGATAAACATTTTGAAATTTTGATTTCAAAGGGCGAAAAGAAGTATTTTAAGAAAGGAAATATTTTATTTTTTCAAGGTGAAAAAGCAAATAAAATTTACATTTTATTAAGTGGAAAAGTGCGTATATATAAGGTGAATGCAAAAGGTTTTGAGCTAACACTACACGCTCTAACTCCAGTAAATTTTATAGCTGAAATGCCTGTGTTTGAGGGTATTGATTACCCAGCCAATGCAATTTGTGAGCAAGATTGTGAAATTTGTGTTTTTGATTTTAATGAATTTAAAAAATTATGCTTAGAAAATGGAGAATTTAGTTTTTTACTTTTGACTTCTTTAATCGGTAAAATTCGAATTTTAGAAAATTTTATCAGACAAAAATCTTTGGATTTAAAGTCAAGATTAGTCGGCTTTTTACTAGAAAATGAAGAAAAGCTACAAAATTTAAAACAAAAAGAAATCGCTGTGATTTTAAATTTACCCCCAGAATCTTTGTCGCGTTTTTTAAAAGAATTAAAACAAAATGAGCTTATTTGCACAAATAAAGGTAAAATAGTAATTTTAAATAAAGAAAAAATGCAAAATTTAATTAAGTCTTTTTAAGTCTTATTTGTTACAATATTATATTTTAAAGTATGGATGGTTTCATGGATTTTGATTTTTTAGTCAAGTTTAGCCCTATGTTTATACAAGCTTCTTGGCTTACATTAAAACTTGCTATTTATGGGGTGTTTTTTTCATTTTTAGTAGGTTTATTTTGTGTGGGAGTGAGTTATTTTAAATTTTCCTTTTTAAACACAATTTGTAAAATTTATATAGAATTTTCAAGAAATACACCTTTGCTAATCCAACTTTTCTTTTTATATTATGCTTTACCTGAATTTGGAATTCAACTTAGCTCTTTTGCTTGTGCTGTAATAGGACTTAGTTTTTTAGGTGGTTCTTATATGGCTGAAAGTTTAAGAGCGGGTATGGAAGCGGTTAAAAAACAACAATATGAATCAGGACTTTCTTTGGGTTTGAGTAAATGGCAAAATTTCCGTTATATTATTATGCCTCAAGCTTTGGGTATAGCTATGCCAAGCATTAGTGCAAATATCATTTTTTTACTTAAAGAAACTTCTGTAGTAAGCATTATTGCTTTAGCAGATTTAGTATATGTGGCTAAAGATCTTATAGGGCTTTATTATAAAAGTAACGAAGCATTATTTGCTTTGGTGCTTTGTTATTTGATCTTGATTTTACCTTTATCTTTAGTGTTAAACCGTATAGAAAAAAGGTTAAATTATGTTTGAAATTTTAAATCAAGATACCTTTTTTAGACTAGTGCAAGGTTTAAAGGTTACTTTAGAGCTTTCATTGATTAGCGTTTTGATTTCACTCATAGGAGGAGTATTTTTTGGAATTTTAATGCATTCTAAAAACAAATTCCTTTATGTTTTTTGTCGTTTTATGCTTGAGTTTGTGCGTATTATGCCTTTGATTGTTTGGCTTTTTATAGTGCATTTTGGCTTGGCGAAATGGTTTGGATGGCATTTGAGTGCTTTGGGTTCAAGTATTATTGTTTTTAGTATTTGGGGTGTGTTTGAGATGATGGATTTGGTTAGATCATCTTTAGCAAGTATACCAAAACATCAGTATGAGTCAGGACTTTCACTAGGTTTTAATAAATTTGAAGTTTATCTTTTTATCATTATACCTTTATCTTTGAGAAGATTATTACCAATGAGTATTAATCTTTTTACAAGAATTATTAAAAGCACTTCAGTGATTTATCTAATCGGTGGTATAGAGCTTATTAAAGTAGGTCAACAAGTGATTGAGCTTAATTTATTTCAAAATTCTTATGCGGCTTTTGTGATTTATGGTTTGATTTTATTGATTTATTTTATACTTTGTTATCCTTTGTCAGTATATTCAAAGTTTTTAGAGAAAAAATGGAGCTAATATGAGCATTTTAAAAATACAAAATTTACAAAAATATTATGATGATCATCATGTTTTAAAAGATATTAATTTAGAAGTAAATCAAAAAGAAGTAGTGGTTATACTAGGTCCAAGTGGTTGTGGGAAATCTACACTTTTAAGATGTATTAATGGCTTAGAAGAAATGGCTGATGGAGCTATTTTAGTAGATGATGAGAAAATTGATAAAAATTATAAAAAATGGACTCAAATTCGTCAAAAAATAGGTATGGTGTTTCAATCTTATGAGCTTTTTGATCATTTAAATGTTGAGCAAAATATACTTTTAGGACCTTTAAAGGTGCAAAAAAGAAAAAAAGAAGAGGTTTTAGAAGAAACAAAATACTGGCTTGATAGAGTAGGACTTTTGCATAAAATAAAAGCTTATCCTAAAGAATTAAGCGGTGGACAAAAGCAACGCATAGCCATAGTTAGAAGTCTTTGTATGAACCCTGAAATCATGCTTTTTGATGAAGTTACAGCAGCACTTGATCCTGAAATCGTGCGTGAAGTTTTAGATGTGATTTTAAATTTAGCAAAAGATGGTATGACTATGCTTATAGTTACACATGAAATGGGTTTTGCAAGAGCAGTTGCTGATAAAATAGTTTTTATGGATGATGGTAAAATAGTAGAAATTTCAAATCCTGATGAATTTTTTGAAAATCCAAAGACAGATCGTGCGAAAAAATTTCTCAATTTGTTTGATTTTCATCGTTAATTTTATTTTTTTAAAATATTTATTTAAAAAAATAATATAAGGTTTAAAAATTTAAATTTTTAATCATAAGGATAAAACATGAAAAAAATTTTTCTTTTATCATTTTTGATGGCACTTTTTTTTAGTGCATGCTCAAATTCGAGCTCTAATGAAAATTCCATAGAGAAAATCAAACAGCAAGGTGTAATCCGTATAGGTGTATTTGGCGATAAACCTCCGTTTGGTTACCTAGACGCACAAGGGAAAAATCAAGGTTATGATGTATATTTTGCTAAACGCATAGCAAAAGAGCTTTTAGGAGATGAGTCTAAAGTGCAATTTGTACTTGTTGAAGCAGCAAATAGAGTAGAATTTTTAGAATCAAATAAAGTAGATTTAATCTTAGCAAATTTTACAAAAACCCCAGAAAGAGAAGCTGTGGTTGATTTTGCATTACCTTATATGAAAGTTGCTCTTGGGGTGGTGGCTCCTAAAGAATCAGATATTGAAACTTTAGATGATTTAAAAAATAAAACTTTAATTTTAAATAAAGGCACAACAGCTGATGCGTATTTTACAAAAAATATGCCAGATATTAAAACGATTAAATTTGATCAAAATACAGAAACTTTTGCAGCTTTAATTGGTAAAAGAGGTGATGCGTTAAGTCATGATAATGCATTGCTTTTTGCTTGGGCTAAAGAAAATCCAAATTTTGAAGTAGTGATTAAAGAACTTGGAAATCATGATGTTATAGCTCCTGCTGTAAAAAAAGGTGACGAAGCTATGTTAAATTTTATCAATGATTTGATTTTAAAATTACAAAATGAACAATTTTTCCACAAAGCTTATGATGAAACTTTAAAGCCATTTTTTAGCGATGATATAAAAGCTGATGATGTAGTAATCGAAGGTGGCAAAATTTAATAATGCAAAAAGCTTTTAAAAATACCATCTATGCTTCCTTAGGTGGTATTTTGGAATTTTATGATTTTGTTTTATTTATCTTCTTTGCAAGTGTTTTTGCAAAAATTTTCTTTCCTCAAAATGATGATTTTTGGCCATTAATCTATACTTATGTAGCCTTTGGGGCAGGGTATTTAGCCAGACCTTTTGGTGCTGTTGTTTTAGCGCATTTTGCAGATATAAAAGGGCGTAAGAATGTTTTTTATATTAGCATGCTTTTAATGGTTGTACCAAGTTTTATTTTGGCCTTTTTACCTACTTATGAAAGCATAGGGCTTTTGGCTACTTTTATGCTTTTTGTTATTAGGATAGCCCAAGGATTAGCCATAGGAGCTGAAGTTAGCGGTGCTTGGATTTTTGTGAGTGAATTTGTGAGTAAAAAAAGACTTGGCTTGGCACTTGGTTTTATTTCAGCGACTTTGACTTTAGGTTTATTGCTTGGAAATTTAGCGACTTTGACTATATATGCGTATTTTGATAAAGAAGAAGTAGAAAGCTTTGCTTGGAGAATTCCTTTTTTTATAGGAGGATTTTTTGGTATATTGGCTTTATTTTTACGCACGAAATTGAATGAAACACCAGCTTTTAAAAATATAAAAGCAAAAGAAAAAATTTTAAATTTCCCACTTTTGCAGGCTTTAAAAACACATAAAAAAAGTATGTTAATATGCGCTTTACTTACTGTGGTTTTAACAAGTGGGGTGGCTACTTTAATGATACTGCCACAATATTTTGAAAGCTTATTAGGAGTTAGCAAAACTACTGCTTTGTTATATCAAAATTTGGCCATAGTGATGATCATACTAGGAAGTTTAGCACAAGGATATTTAGCAGATTTTTTAGGACATTTTAAAATTTGTTTGATTTTCACTTTACTTTTTGGAATTTTTGGTATAGCTTTTAGCTTTTATAATGAGTGGTTTTTGTTATTTTATTTGCTTGCTTGTTTTGCACAAGGTATTATAGCTTTTGCTCCTATTTTTATGACTCAAATTTTTACCACAGAGTTAAGATCGAGTGGTCTTTCTTTTGCTTATAATATTTCTTATGCGATTTTGGGTTTTATAACCCCTTTTATTGTTAATTTTGTATATAAGGAGTATTTTTATATTTATATTATTTTTATAATTATTGCTAGTTTGCTAAGTTGTTTTTTAAATAAATTTTTTATTAAATAATTATATATATTAATATTTATTTTATTGATAATACTATTATATATACTACAAAATTTTGTGATAATTTTATCCAAAAAATATATTATACAGTTTTTTTAAGTAGATTTTAATTGACATGTGAGAAATATTTATTATATCTCTTTAACTTTAAAATCCTTTTATAAGCTAAATAAGTATCCATCATTAAGATTTTTACTGAATGAAAAATAATAATTTTTGTTAATTTAAAAAGATATATTAAGTAGTGGAATATATTTTGAAAAAATAAAAACTTTAAAATATAAACTATAACTTTGCTATAATTATACTTTATATTTTAGAGGTGTGAATGAATAAGATTTTATTACTAGCTGATGGACCTTTTGCGAAAGATTTTTTAAAGAAAATTTATAATAACAAAACCTTCAAAGAGTCTTTGAGTGTTGTGTATTATAATGATGATAGCGTAGACTTAGACTTAGAGAATGAACAAATTTCTTTTTTTAAATTTGATCCTACGAGTTTGATTAAGCTAGAAAATTTATTAAAAGAAAATTTTCATCAAGCTATTATTTATATGCAAGAAGAAGCAGATACATTAGCTTGCTATAAAAATTTAAGAAAATTACACCCAAGATTAAATATAGTTATTATGGATTTGTGGAATAGCCAAATTGATGATAATTTTTGTGAAGTAATTAATATTTATGATACTTTAAGTACAAGATTGACAGGTTGTTTGGATAATATGCCTTCAATGGCACAATTTATAGGGCTTGGACAAGGTGAGATTATGGAGGTTAAAATTCCTGCAGGGTCAAGCTTTGCTTATAGACACATAAGCTCTATTAGCCAAAAACGCTTTAAAATCGTAATGGTTTATAGAAATAATGAATTTATTCTGGCAAGACCTGGGCTTATTTTAATGCCAAATGATAGCATTTTAATCGTGGGTGATCCTAAAGTTTTGCAAAGTGTTTTTACTAATGTTAAAACAAGCTTAGGACGCTTTCCATCGCCTTTTGGAGATAATATACTTTGTATTATAGATATGAAAAAAATGAGTGAGTTTGCTATAGAAAAGCTTATTTTTGCAAGCTTGCTTTTGCATGTAAGAATCAATAGCAAAAAACTTTATTTTAAGGTGATTAATCCTACTTTAACTCCTATGTATTATAAACTTAAATCCTTGCATAAAAATAGCACTGAAGTGATATTTGACTTTGAAAGCACAAATATAAAAAACATTAAACCTTTTGTGGAAAATACTAGCATAGGTTTACTAGTGGTGGAGGATTATCTTTTTGAAAAAGAAAAAAGTTTTCTTTTTACTTTAAAACTTCCTGTGTTAAAAGCAGGTAAAGGGGATTTTGCAGATTTAAAATCTTCTGTAGTTTTAAGTTCAAATTTTGAAGATGTAGAGGGTATTGCTTCTATTATGCTTGATTTTAACAAGCAAATTCAACTAGGCCTTGCCTTGTATTACTATGCTTTAAAATTAAATAAAGCCGAAATTTTTGAATATCATCAGTATTTTGAAAGCCTTTCAAAACTTCATGATGAAAAATTACTTTTGATAGAAGAAAAAGAACATAATCCTATCAATAAATTTTCTTACAAACAAAATATATTGCATTTTGTACCATTTAATGAAAAAATTTTAGGAAACAATTTCAATAAAATTTTAAAAACGGATTTAAATACGATATATTATAAGATGAATAAAAATTATCAATTGTTTATACCATCATTGTGAGAAAATAATGCAAGTTAAGGTAAATTTAGATAAAAATACAAGTTATAATGTCTATATAAATGAGTTAGAAAAATTAAATTTTGATACTAAAGTAGTGATTTTAACTAATGAATTAGTTGCAAAACTACATTTGGATACACTTTTGAAAAAAATTCATGCTAAAGAACTTTTTGTTATAAAAATCAAAGATGGCGAAGAGTATAAAAATTTACAAACTATAGAATACATCTTAGATCAAATGTGTACTTATAGGCTAGATAGAAAAAGCTTACTCATAAGCTTTGGTGGTGGGGTGATCTCTGATATGGGTGGTTTTGTAGCAAGTATATATCAAAGAGGGATAGAATTTATCAATATCCCTACAACTTTACTAGCTTGCGTGGATGCAAGTGTGGGTGGTAAAACCGGAGTGAATAATAAATTTGGTAAAAACTTAATAGGCACTTTTTATCAGCCAAAAGCAGTGTATTGTGAAAGTGAGTTTTTAAAAACTTTACCTTTAAGAGAGCTAGCTGCAGGTATGGCTGAATTTATTAAAATGGCTGTGATTTTTGATGAAGCAATTTTATCTTTTTTGGAAAATTTGGACGAGGATAAAATTTTTAATGCTAAATTAGATGATATTATTTTAGCTCAAATCATCCAAAAAAGTATAGAACTTAAAGCTAATGTGGTTTCACAAGATGAAAAAGAAAGTGGCTTAAGAATGCTTTTAAATTATGGTCATACTTTTGCTCATGTTATAGAAAATCAAACAGGATATAAAAAGTACTTACATGGTGAAGCCGTGGCTATAGGTATGAACATGGCAAATATTCTAGCTTTAAATTTGGGGTTATTAAGCGAGCAAGAATGCCAAAGAGTACAAAAATTGCTTGTGAAATTTAAATTACCCATATCTTATAAAATTTCAAATATAGAAGAGTTTTATAATGCCTTTTTCTTAGATAAAAAAACACATTTTCAAAAGATTAATTTTGTTTTAGCTTGTGGTTTAGGAAAAGCTTGTATAAAAAATGATATATCTAAAGAAGATATTTTACACACTTTAGAGGTGTTTGCATGAAAAAAATTATATTGATTTTGCTCTTACCCTTTACATTACTTTTAGCGCAAGATGATATAGAGCATTTAGAACAAAAATTAAATGAATTACATAATAATTTAGCATATAATACTTGGATAATTAAATATAATAATTTTAACATTTACAGAAAAACTCAAGATGAAATTTTGGCTTTAGAAAAAGAAAGTTTAAAAGCTAATGAACGCAATAAAAGCATTATAGAAAGACAAATTTTAATTTTAAAAGAAAGACTAGAGCTTTTAAGTGAGTATAAAAGTGCAAATTTTTCTAAGATGGTTTTGGCACCTGAAGAAGTTGATAAAATAGATAAGCTAACTAATCCTTTAGCTATTATTTCAGCATACTCACATATAAAAAAATTAAGACGCGACAAAGAAGAATATGTCAATCTTTTAAATAGTTTTAAGCAAACTTTAGATGAGCTTATAAAAGAAAATGTTTTAGTAGCTGAAATAGCTAAATTATCTTCTAATAAAGAGCATGATGAATATTTAAAAATATCCAATCAAATGGTTAGAGATTTTTCACAAACTCTGCGTTTTGGAGAAATTTCTTATTCTGTGTATGAGAAAAAAATTCAAGAAGAGATTGAAAAAACGACAGCTTCAATTAAAATTCAGGGTGTAAGAGCTTTCAATATAGTTTTGGCTATTGTTATAGTTGTAGCCATAGCATTTTTACTCAAATTTATAGCTAGAAAATATATAGGCGATAATGATCGCTTTTATACAGCAAATAAAATCATTAATTTTATTAATATCAATGTAATTGTTTTAATTTTGCTTTTTGGATATATTGAAAATATTAGCTATTTAGTTACTGTGCTTGGTTTTGCTTCTGCTGGTTTGGCTATTGCTATGAAAGATATGTTTATGTCTATGCTTGGTTGGTGTGTGATAGTTTTTGGTGGAAGTTTTAGAGTGGGCGATAGGGTGAGAGTTTTTCAAAACAATACACATTATATCGGCGATATAATTGATATTTCGTTTCTAAGAATAACTTTGTATGAAGATATATCTTTACTAACTTATACAGATAATCGAAGAAGTGGTAGGATAATTTTCATACCAAATAATTTTATTTTTACCAATCTTATATCAAATTATACTCATCATGGGATGAAAACAATTTGGGATGGACTTGATATTACTTTAACTTTTGATTCAAATCATCAAAAAGCCTTAGATATAGTAGAAGAAATCGTTATAAAAGCTTCCAAAGGCTATACAAAAATTGCAAAAGAATCCATGAATAAATTAAGAAATGAATACAGCATTAGAAATCCTAAAGTAGAACCTAGGTTTTTTACATTTTTAGAAGGTTATGGTATGAGAATTTCTGCTTGGTATATGACAAATTCTTATGCGGCCTTGGTTTTAAGAAGTAATATAAGTAAAGAAATTATCAATGAATTTAATAAACATAATGATATAAAAATAGCCTATCCATCACAAAATTTATATATGGCAAAACATGAATTTATAGAAAATAAGGAAGATATTTGAAAAAAAAGGTATATTTTAAAACTTTTGGTTGTAGAACTAATATTTATGATACGCAATTATTAAAAACTTATATTAAAGATCATATTGTCACACAAAATGAACAAGAAGCTGATGTGATAGTGATAAATTCTTGCACGGTTACAAATGGTGCTGATAGTGGGCTTAGAAGTTATATTAATAGTGTAAAAAAAAATGGAGTTAAGGTTATACTTACAGGCTGTGGTGCTGTAAGCAAGGGAAAGGATTTTTTTAATAAAAAAGAAATTTTTGGAGTTTTAGGAGCTTCTAATAAAGATAAAATTAACGAGTTAATCTCACAGGATAAAGCCTTTTATGAGCTTGGAAATTTACGCTTTATTGATACAAAAATCGTAAGTAATTATGAAAATCACACTAAAGCTTTTGTAAAAATTCAAGAAGGATGTGACTTTGCTTGTAGTTATTGCATAATCCCAAGTGTTAGAGGTAAATCAAGAAGCATGCCAAGTGAGGAAATAATAAAACAAATCAAACTTTTGGCTCAAAATGGTTATAGTGAAGTAGTTTTAACGGGTACTAATATAGGAAGTTATGGTTTAAAAGATAAAACTACACTTGGAAAATTACTGCAAGAAATAGGCAAGATTAATGGTATAAAAAGAGTAAGACTTGGGAGTTTAGAACCTGCTCAAATTGATGAGAGTTTTAAAGAAATTTTAGATGAACCTTGGCTTGAAAAGCATTTGCATATTGCTCTGCAACACACTCATGAAAAAATGCTACGCATTATGCGTAGAAGATCACACACGCAAAATGATTTAGCATTGTTTAATGAGTTAAATCAAAAAGGTTTTGCTTTAGGAACAGACTTTATCGTGGCACATCCCGGGGAAAGTGAGTTGATATGGCAAGAAGCTTTAGAAAATTTCAAACAATTTAAACTCACACATATCCATGCTTTTATTTTCTCACCACGCGATGGAACGCATTCTGCTTCTATGAGTGAGCGAATTAATGGTGATATAGCCAAAGAAAGATTAAATATTTTAAAAGATATAGTCGCACAAAATAATTATGAGTTTAGAAAAAACCAAAAAAATATTTTAGAAATTTTAGTCGAGAGTAAAAAAGATGGTTTTTATGAAGGCTATGATCAATTTTTTAATAAAATCAAAATTACAAGCAAAGAAGATATTGCTAAACAATGGATAAGTATTGAAAAATATGAATGCAAAGAAGATTGTAACTATATAAGGTTAGAGGATGAAAAATAAAAAGATTATCTTAGCTTCATTTTTATTGCTTTGTGTTTTTATATTGATTGCATTTTTAAAAAATCAACCAGATTATATTAGCAAGGCTGCTTATGAAGAGCTTTTAGAACAAAATTTAATCCAAAAGGCTATAGTAGAAAATAATGAAATATTATTAAAAAGCAAAGAAGGAAATTTTTTAATCGCTAAAGATGTAGTGGATTTAAATGCTTTGTGGCAAAAAATTCCTTTAGAATATGCTAAAGATTATGATTTGAGTGAGTTTTTTTTGATATTTATTTTACTTGCTTTTCTCATAAGCTTTTTACTCTTTCTTAATAAAAAAAACAAAGATAGGCAAAATTTACTTTCTTTGGAAAAAAATATTTTAGAAAAAAATGAACAAAATAACACCATACAAGATGTAGTAAGTGAAGTTAAATTTAAAGATGTAGCAGGGGTTGATGAGGCTAAGGTGGAGCTTTTGGAAATCGTTGATTTTTTAAAAAATCCTCAAAAATATAAAGATTTTGGCGTGAAAATGCCAAAAGGCGTTTTGCTAGTAGGCCCTCCTGGAGTAGGTAAAACCTTGATAGCAAAAGCAGTAGCAGGTGAAGCTGGGGTGCCATTTTTTTATCAAAGCGGGGCTAGTTTTGTAGAAATTTATGTAGGTATGGGCGCAAAAAGAGTAAGAGAGCTTTTTTTAAAAGCTAAATCAAAAGCTCCAAGTATCATTTTTATAGATGAAATTGATGCAGTTGGTAAAAGTAGGGGGGATTTTTCTAATGTAGAAAGAGATAATACCCTAAATCAGCTTTTAACTCAAATGGATGGATTTGAAGATAATAGCGGGGTTATAGTGATGGCCGCTACAAATAAAATCGATCTTATGGATAATGCACTGTTAAGATCAGGGCGTTTTGATAGAAGAATTTTTATATCATTGCCTGATTTTAAAGATAGAATGCATATTTTGCAAAATTATATGAAAGAAAAAAAATCTAGTGTAGATTTAGAAAAAATTGCAAAAGCTAGTGTGGGTTTTAGCGGAGCAGCTTTAGAGACTTTAGTTAATGAAGCGGCTATTAATGCCATAAGAAGAAAATCAGATTTAATAGAAGAAAATGATTTTTTTGCAGTGCTTAATAAAGTTTTAATGGGTAAAAAAAAGATTTTTTCTCTAAGCGACAAGGAAAGAAAAATTCAAGCCACATATCAAGCAGCTAAAGCCTTGTGTGCTTTTTATTTTGATGTTAAATTTGAAAAAATTACCCTAATTGAAGATAGGTTTAAAGAATATGAAAATACTATCAAATCAAAATCAGAATTATTAAATAAAATAAAAGTTTTTTTAGCAGGTTCAGTTGCTATGGAGCTTATTTTTAATGAAAGTTACACTAATGCACAAAGTGATCTTTTAAAGGTTAAAGAATTGCTCGTTTTTATGGAAACTTTCGCTATGGCAAATGAGGGTTTATTACAAGAGCAAAAGCAAGAAGTGAAAGAATTTTTAGAGTTAATGAAAGAAAAAGTAGTGAGATTAGCTAGTATTCTTTTAGAAAATGAAAAAATAGAAAAACAAGATATAGAAAAAATTATAATGGAGTGAAAATGGTAAAAATAGGAATTTTAGTACTTTCAGATAGAGCAAGTAGCGGAGTTTATGAGGATAAATCCGGGGTAGAGATAGAAAAAATTTTAGATTCTTATATAAAAAATGAAAAAAGCTTTTATTATGAGCTAATTCCTGATGAGTATGATTTAATCATAGAAAAATTAGCTTATTTGGCAGATGAAGTAAAATGTGATTTGATTTTTACCACAGGAGGTACAGGGCCTGCTTTACGTGATGTGACACCAGAGGCAACACAAGCAGTGTGTGATAAAATGCTTCCAGGTTTTGGGGAGTTAATGCGTGCAAAAAGCTTAGAATATGTGCCAACGGCTATACTTTCAAGACAAAGTGCAGGTATAAAAGGAAAATCATTAATTATTAACTTACCGGGTAATCCAAAAGCTATAAGAGAATGTATTGAGCCTATATTTCCTGCTATTCCTTATTGTGTAGATTTGATAGGTGGAGCTTATATTGAAAATAATGAAGAAGTAATTTCTGTGTTTAGACCAAAGAAAAAATAAGTCTAGTTAGACTTATTTTGAGGTTTCATAACCTTGTGATAAAAGTGCGTTTATACCGCCTTTTAAATTAGTAACTTCTATGCCATTTTGATCTAGTAAAGCAGAAGCCTTAGCACTTCTTGCTCCACTTCTACAAACTATAGCAATAGGTTTTTTGCTTGAAATCTTTTTAATTTCCTCAACGAAATTTTTATTCAAGCTTCCATCTTCATTATAAAAGCTAATTTTAATGGCATTTTTTATTGTGCCAGTTTGTACCCATTCACTAGGTTTTCTAACATCAATTACTTGATAATTTTCTAAAATTCCTGCGTTAATATCGATATTTTTAACTTCTGCTAAAACAAAACTAGTACAAAGCATTAAAGATAAAAATATTTTTTTCATAATCAACCTTCTTTTGTTGCTTCATAACCTTGTGATAAAAGCGCTACCATGCCACCATCTAAATTAGTACATTCTATACCTAGAGCATCTTCTATCATCACAGCAGTATGTTTGCTTCTTGAGCCTGTAGCACATACAAAGGCTATGTTTTTATTTTGATAATCTACTTTTTCTTTAAACTCTTGGATGAAATTTTCATTCATAAAGCCATTATCATCGCAAAGTGCGATGAGTACAGCTTCTTTTATAACCCCGCTTTTCCATTCGCTAGGAGTTCTTACATCTATAATGCAAAATTCGTGCAAAATATCTTTAGAAATAGCTATATTTTTCATTTTTCTAAAGCCTTAGAAACGATTTTGCTTAAGGCATTGTTAAATTCACTAGGGTTATCTATACCCATACCTTCGCTAAGTTTAGCCATATTTAAAAGAATATGTGCCATTTCATTAGCTAAAGTATCATTTTCTTTTAAGGCTTTTAAAATTTCATGATTAGGATTGATTTCAAGTATAGGTTTAACTTGCTGTTCTTGCCCCATTTGTTTAAGAATTTGTTGCATAGCAAAATCAGGTTTATTTTGATCATAAACAATACAACTTGGACTATTTGAAAGTCTTTGGCTAAGTTTTACCTCTTCAACATCATCTTTTAAAACTTCTTTTATTTTGATGAGCAAGCTTGCAAATTCAGCCTTTTGTTCTTCGCTAGTTTCTTCGCTAGCTAGATGATTGATAGCGCTAAATTTTAAGCCTTCAAATTCATTCATCATAGGCATAACTATGGTGTCAATTTCCTCATCAAGTAATAAAACATTGATATTTTTTTGTTTATAGCTTTCAAGAAGTGGAGAATTTCTTAAAAGCTTTTCATTTTTTCCACTAATATAAAAAATTTCATTTTGACCTTCAGCTAGGTTTTGTTTATACTCTTCAAGATCAATTAATTCTTCTTTATTTGAGTTTTTAAAATATAAAAGCTTAGCTATAGCGTCTTTATTTTCGCCAAAACCATATAAACCCTCTTTTAAAACTTTTCCAAAATTTTCATGGAATTTAAGATAGTTTTCTTTATCTTTTTCTTTAAATTTTTTAAGTTCAGCTAGGATTTTTTTAACACTTGCTTCTTGAACGCTTTTTAAGATTTTATTTTCTTGTAAGATTTCACGACTAACATTAAGCGGCAAATCTTCTACATCAATAATCCCACGCACAAATCTTAGATAAGTTGGTAATAATTCTTTATCATCATCACTTATAAAAACTCTTTTAACATAAAGTTTTAAACCACTTTTATAATCTACTCTATAAAGATCAAATGGAGCTTGCGCAGGTATAAAGAATAAAGAATTGTATTCTATAGAACCTTCAGCTTTTGTGTGGATATAAAGCATAGGTTTGTTTGAATCATGGAAGTTTTGTTCATAAAATCTTTCATAATCTTCAGCTTTTAAACTTGCTTTATTTTGTCTCCATAAGGCACTTGCTGTATTAATTTGAGTGTTTTTTAATTCTTTTTTAGGTTCTTTTTCACCTTCTTCTAGTGGTAAATATTCTTCTTTTTCCATGAAAATAGGAAATTGTATATGATTTGAATATTTTTCTACTATGCTTTCAATGCGGTATGAGTTTAAAAACTCTTCATCTTTTAAATGCAAGGTTATGCAAGTGCCTTGTTCGTCTTTATTTGCATCTTCTATTTCATAGCCACTAGCATCAGAAGTCCAAAGATAAGCTTTGTCATCTAATGCTTTTTTGCTTAAAACTTCTATTTTGGAAGCTACCATAAAAGCAGAGTAAAAACCTACACCAAATTGTCCTATAAGTTGAGAGTCTTTTTTGGCATCACCACTTAAGTTCTCTAAAAAGCTTTTTGTGCCACTTTTAGCAATGGTTCCAAGATGATTGATTAAATCGTCTTTATTCATACCTATACCATTATCACTTATAGTTAAGGTTTTTGCTTCTTGATTGAAATTAATTTGAATTTTTGGCTCAAATTTTAAATTTTTATAAGCATCATCACTCACGCTTAAATAACTAAGTTTATCAAGTGCATCACTTGCATTAGAAATAAGCTCTCTTAAAAAAATTTCTTTGTTAGAATACAAAGAATGAATCATAAGTTGTAAAAGTTGATTAACTTCAGTTTGAAATTGCATTTATATCTCCTTTATTTAAAAATTAAAAAACCAATCCATACTGCCAAAAGACAAAGGATAACATTTAAAATAATATTTAGAAAAAAGTGAAAATAATCACCATTTTGCAAAAATAACAAATTTTCATAAGAAAAAGTTGAAAAAGTTGTAAAGGCACCCAAAAAACCAGTGCTAATTAAATTTTTAGTAAAAATATGCACACCTTTAGAATTTGCATAAGAAAAAAATAAACCTATTAAAAATGATCCTATTATATTGACCATTAATGTCCCATAAGGAAAGTTATGAGGAATGATTTTATTAAAAAAGTTGCTAGTAAGCATTCTGGATATGGCCCCTAAAAAGCCTCCAAAACCTACAGCTAAAATTGTACCAATCAAGCTTGTGACCTTTCGCTATCTAAGATTGTTTGCATTTTTTCTCTAGTTTGCTCAAGCCAATCATCTTTACTTGTATCGACAAGATCTAGAAATACCACTTTTAAAACACCACTATTTGCACTAAAATTTTGGGTGTCTAAAATTTTAGCTGAATCAACAATTACCACAGGCTGGACTTTTAACTTAAGCTTTTCACTTAAAATTTTAGCTCCGACTTTAAATTTTAAAAGTTTTTGTGTTTTAGATCTTGTACCCTCTGGAAAAATGGCTAAAATTCTATCCTCATTTAATCTTTCTTTGGCTTCTTTTAAAAGCTTTACTAGGCCTTTTGGACTTCTATCTATACAAATAATTTTTGGTTTTTTAATCAAAGTTTTAAAAACAGGGAGTTCGCCTAGTTCTTTTTTAGCTATCCAAGATATATTTTTTGGACATAAATCTTCCAAAACAACTATATCTAGCAAGCTTTGATGATTGATTAAAAGCAAATTAGCTTGAGGGTGTATAGAACCTTGGGTTTGAATTTTATAGTTTATTATATATTTTTGCAGTTTTGACCATACTTTTCTGATTTTCCAAATTTTTTCTTGCGATTGCAATAATAAAAAGGCAATACATAAAAAAATAATAGATAAAATAAATTCTACCCAAAATATTAAAGCTTTAAATCTTTGATAAATCTTCACTTTTCACCCAGCCTATTTTTCCATTATTAAATAAAATTTTTCTGTATTCATCTCTTGAATCTAACACTTCTACTTCTTGTTTGTATTTCCCAGAATAAAAATGAGTTGAGTTTAGAGTTGGTAAAATTTGTACTTTACTTTCAGCTTTTAATATAGCTTTATATATGTTATTTTGAGCTAAAAAACTTGCTATTAGAGCCAAAATTGCCAAACCTAAAGCTGTGTAGCTTTTTTTAAATACAAACCATAAAGCGAAAATACCACACAAGCTCCATAAAAAAACTTGTTTGTAAAAATTAAAATCATTAGTTTTTGGATTTAAATCACTTTGTGTACTTATACTATCTTCTTTAAGTTCTATTTTTAAGGAAAAATCTTTTAATTCTTTAGAATTTAAATTAAAGTAAGAAAAATCAAAACGCGTTTTACTTTTATCTAAAATAGCATAATAAAATCCACTTTGTTTTTCAAAATCGCCTTTAATAGCCTCTACACCTTGTTTTTGGATATCTTTTATGTTAAAACTTGCTAGATTTGTGTTTTCTCCCGCAAGTTCTATAAATAAAATTATACTATCATTATCAAAACTACTCGCTTTTACTTGTTTAACTTCCAAATTGCTTGCAACTATATGTGAGTATTTATTAGAAGGAGCATCGATTTTTTTAAGTTTAATGGGCTTTATAATTAATGATGAGCTTTGAAAAATATGATCATTTCTACTTAATGAAACGATGATTTTGTTTAAACTAGCATTTAAACTTTTAGCTTCAAACCATAATTTTGTATGATATGAATTAGCCTTTTGTTCCCAAATAGGATTAGGATTGATCCAAAGCATATCATCACTTTTTTCAAAACTCACATTTAAATCAAAACTCACATTAGTTGTGGTAATAACCTCAAGATCTATAGCAAAAGCTTCATCTATGAAAGCTTCATCAGTGTATTCTTTTGCGTTTAATACTAAAGAACCTTGAGGGATGAAATTTTCATCATCGATTTTACTTTCATAATTACTCTCATCACTTGGAGCGATGGTTTGATAAATTTGCTTAGCTTGATCATCTAATTGATTGTAATTTTTTTCTAAAGTGTTATAATCTTCAAAAACACTATTTTCTTGAGCATATAAGTTAAAAGTTAGTAAAAAAAGACAAAAAAATTTGAAGATTTTTAGCAATTTAAAAATCCTTCAAACATTTTAAGTCCTACTTTTGATCCAAGAATATCATCGCACATTCTTTCAGGATGTGGCATTAACCCAAAGACTTTTTTATTTTCATCACAAATTCCTGCTATATCGTTTAAAGAGCCATTTGGATTATTGATATATCTTAGTAAGATCATATCTTTATCTTCTAGCATTTTAATATCATCTTCGCTATTAAAATAATTTCCTTCTCCATGGGCAATAGGTAATTCTATGATATCATTTTTTTGAAAATTTTTCAAAAAAGCATTATTATTTGATACTACTTGCAATGCTTGCATTTTAGAAATAAAACTTAAACTATTGTTATGTTTCATAGCTCCTTTTAAAAGTCCAAGTTCTAATAAAATTTGAAAGCCGTTACATATGCCTAGAACATATCCACCTTTTTGAACATGCTCTTTAAGTGTTTTTATAGCAGGAGCAAGTTTTGCAATAGCAGCACATCTTAAATAATCTCCATAAGAAAAACCTCCAGGTAATACGATTAAATCTGCACTAAAATCTTGTCTTTCATGCCAAATGATTTCAGTTTTTATCCCTAATTTTTCAAAGGCATAAGCTGTATCAAACTCACAATTAGTTCCAGGAAAACGAATAATAGCTACTTTCATAATATTATCTCATAATCTTCTATCACAGTATTTGCAAGTAATTCTTTACACATTAAATCAACTTGTTTAAAAACTTCTTCTTTATCATCACAAGCTATATCAAAACTAATTTGTTTTGAGGTTTTAACATTTGCAATATTATTAAAATCCAAAGAATGCAAAGCCTTTTCTATGGCTTTGCCTTGAGGATCTAAAACCCCATTTTTAAGTGTGATATTTATAGTTACTTTCATTATTTTTCCTAACTTAAAATTCTTTTTAAGACTTCTTCGTAAGCCATTTTTACATTACCTAAGTCTTGTCTAAAGCGATCTTTGTCTAATTTTTCATTAGTTTTACTATCCCAAAATCTACAACTATCAGGACTAATTTCATCAGCTAAGATCATATTTCCTTCATTATCAATACCAAATTCTAATTTAAAGTCAATCAATCTTAAGCCTTTAGATTCAAAGAATTTTACTAGAATAGAATTGATATGTCTTGCGGTATTTTTGATTAATTCTAAATCTTTTTCACTTTTTACTAGATTTAAAATCAAACAATGCTCATCGTTGATAATAGGATCACCTAAATCGTCATTTTTATAACAAAACTCAACTACAGCAAAAGGTAAAATCGTGCCTTCTTTAATGCCTAATCTTTTTGTTAAAGATCCTGTAGCTACATTTCTAGTAATAACTTCAATGGGTATAATATTACATTTTTTAACAATTTGTTCTTTTTCACTGATGGTTTCTACTAGATGGGTTTTAATGCCTTCTTTTTCTAAGAGATGAAAAATTTCAGTACTAATTTTACAATTTAATGCACCTTTTCCTGCTTCATTACCCTTTTTTTCTGCATTAAAAGCTGTTAAATCATCTTTAAATTCTGTGATGAGTAAATTCTCATCATCAGTTTTAAACATTTTTTTACCTTTTCCTTCATATAAAAGATCTAATTTCATAGCTATTTTACTCTCCTTTTGTAATGTTTAAAATTTTAATTGCATCTATTGCGGTTTTTAGTTGTATGTCATTATTAATTTGTTCTTTGGTAATGATATTTCTATCTTCTTTGTTGTCTTTTTTCTTTTCTTGATGTCCGATTTTATCTAGTTCAGCTTGTAAGTGTTTTTTAAGATCACTTTCTTTGATTTCAAAGCCGTGATTTTCTTCTTTACTTACTTTTCCTGGAAATACTTCTATATCAGGATTAACTCCAACAGCTTGTATAGTTCTACCACTTGGTAAATAATATTTTGCTATAGTAAGTCTCAAGCCTTCTTTACCTTTTTCATCCATAGGTAATATAAGTTGCACACTACCTTTTCCAAAGGTTTTTTCTCCTATGATAATAGCGCGTTTAAAATCCTGCAAAGCCCCACTTACAATCTCGCTCGCACTTGCACTGCCACCATTTACAAGCACTACTAAAGGTGCATTAGTGATTTTTTTACTAGGATTTGCTTTAAATTCTACATTCTCGCTTTCAATTTTACCTTTTTGTGAAACGATTACTCCTTTATCTACAAAAAGATTTACTAAACCAACTGCTTGATTTAAAATACCGCCTGGATTGGTTCTAAGATCTAGTATAATTCCTTTTGTATTAGAATGTTTTTTGATTGCTTTACTAGCTTCATCTACAACATTTTTATCAAAATTAGTCACTCTTAAATAAAGTAAATTTTCATTTTCAATTAATTTTGTATAAACACTATCTACTTTTATGATATCTCTTTTTAAATTTACATCAAATGGCTTTGCATCGCCTTTTCTATAAATAGTTAGAGTAACCTTTGTTTTAGGCTCTCCACGCATTTTAGAAACAGCTTCATTTAAAGTCATACCTAAAGTTGATTCGTTATTAATTCTTAAGATAATATCATCAGTTTTAATACCTGCTTTATCCGCTGGACTTCCTTCTATAGGAGCTACAACACTAATTGCTCCATCTTTTTGGGTAATAGTAAAGCCAAGTCCACCAAATTCCCCATTAGTTTGTTCTTTAAGTTCTTTATAACCTTTTTCATCTAAGAAGGAAGAGTGGGCATCTAAATTTGTAAGCAAACCTGCTATGGATTTATCAACCAAATCTGTATAATTAACATCATCAACATAATATTGTTCTATGATAGACATAGTTCTTGTAAGTTTAGATAAAGCTTCTATTTTTTTTTCTGCTTCGCTAGGAGCGGGATTTTTAGCTTGCAAGTTAGTAAAAATAAAAGAAGCGGTTATTAAACTACAAATGCTAGCTGCGATAATAAGATTTCTTTTTGTCTTCAAAGGAAAAACTCCAAAATAAATATGAATTCATAAAATAATTATCTAATTTTAGTTATTTTTGCTTAAAAAATCGTAAATAAAGTAAATATTTTTATGATATTAGTGTGTGTATATAAAAAATTATTTATAAATATAACTAAATAAACTTGACAATAATAGACTAAAGTTATATAATACACTTCATATAAAAGTAAAAAGGAGTAAAAATGGCAAATATACAAGATTTTTTAACAGATTCTATGCTTTCAAATATAGAAAGTGCAATTTCTTTGGCCATTCATTCTAAGAATAGTGAAATAAAACCTTTGCATTTATTATGGGCTTTAAGTGTTGATAGCTCTAGTTTGCTTAATCAAGTTTTTAATAAATTAAATGTTTCTAAAGAGGCATTTGAGTTAGAAGTAAAAAGTAAAATTTTATCTTTTCCTACTAGCTCAAATGTAAATAAAGATAATATTAAATTTTCAAATGAATTTATTAATTCTTTAGAAAAAGCAAAAGGCTTGGCTTTAGAAAATAAAGATAGTTATTTAGCTGTGGATATGTGGCTTGTTTCAGAAAGTGTTAGCGGGGTTATTAAAGAACTTTTGTCTAAATTTGTAGATTTAAATGAGTTTAAAAAAGAATTGGAATTTATTAGAGCAGGAGCTAAAATAGAAACCAAAACAAGTGATGAAACACTTGATTCTTTGTCTAAATTTGGTATTGATTTGACTATGAAAGCTAAAAACAATGAGCTTGATCCTGTTATAGGTAGGGAAGAAGAAATTCAAAGATTAATGCAAATTTTAATCAGAAAAACTAAAAATAATCCTATTTTATTAGGTGAGCCAGGGGTAGGAAAAACTGCTGTGGTGGAAGCTTTAGCACAAAGGATAGTAAAAAAAGATGTTCCTACTTCATTGCAAAATAAAAAAGTTATAGCTTTAGATATGAGTGCTTTAATAGCAGGAGCAAAATACAGAGGTGAATTTGAAGATAGATTAAAAGCAGTTGTAAATGAAGTAATAAAACATAAGAATGTAATTTTATTTATAGATGAAATTCACACCATTGTAGGTGCAGGTGCAAATGAAGGGAGCATGGATGCAGCAAATATTTTAAAACCTGCTTTAGCAAGAGGTGAACTCCATACTATAGGTGCTACAACCTTAAAAGAATATAGAAAATATTTTGAAAAAGATGCAGCTTTACAAAGAAGATTTCAGCCTGTAAATGTAGCTGAACCTAGTGTAAATGAAGCTTTGGCTATGCTTAGAGGTATAAAAGAAAAATTAGAAATTCATCATAATGTAACTATCAATGATAGTGCTTTAGTGGCAGCCGCAAAGCTATCTAAGCGTTATATAGCTAATAGATTTTTACCTGATAAAGCGATTGATTTAATTGATGAGGCTGCAGCGGAATTAAAAATGCAAATAGAAAGTGAGCCAAATTCTTTAAGAAAGGTTAGAAAACAAATTGAAAGCTTGGAAGTGGAAAATGAAGCTTTAAAAATGGAAGAAAACGAAGTTAATGAAAAAAGATTAGAAGAGATTAAAAAAGAATTAGCAAATTTAAAAGAAGAGCAAATTAAACTTAATGCCAAATTTGAAAATGAAAAAGCAGTATTTAATGGCATAAGTGCAAAGAAAAAAGAAATCGATACTTTAAAAAATGAAGCTATTTTGGCTAAAAATAAAGGAGATTTCCAAAAGGCTGCTGAAATAGAATATGGCAAAATTTTAGAGTGTGAAAAAGAGGTTTTAAATTTAGAAGAAAAATGGAAACAAATGACCCAAGAAGGAGTTTTGCTTAAAAATCAAGTAGATGAGGATTTAGTAGCTGGTATTTTAAGTAAATGGACAGGCATTAGTGTACAAAAAATGCTCACTTCTGAAAAACAAAAATATTTACATATTCAAGAGTATTTACAAGAAAGCGTCATAGGGCAAGATGAGGCTTTGAGTGCTTTAGCTAAAGCTATTAAGCGTAACAAAGCAGGGTTAAATCAAGCAACTAAGCCTATAGGAAGCTTTTTATTTTTAGGGCCAACTGGAGTAGGTAAAACAGAAAGTGCGAAGGCTTTGGCTAAATTTTTATTTGATGATGAAAAAGCTATGGTGCGTTTTGATATGAGTGAATTTATGGAAAAACACAGTGTATCAAGACTTTTAGGTGCACCTCCAGGATATATAGGGCATGAAGAAGGTGGGGAATTAACTGAAGCTGTTAGAAGAAAGCCTTATAGTGTGATTTTATTTGATGAAGTAGAAAAAGCCCATAAAGATGTATTTAATATACTTTTGGGAATTTTAGATGATGGTAGGGCTACAGATAGTAAAGGCGTAACGATTGATTTTACTAATACTATCATTATCTTAACTTCTAATATAGGTGCAAATTTTATTATGGAGTTAAAGGGCGAAGAAAAAGAAAAAGCTATCAAAGAAGCTCTTAGAAACTTTTTTAGACCGGAGTTTTTAAATCGTTTAGATGATATTATCACTTTTAACCCTTTGGGAGAAAGTGAAGCTAAAAAAATAGTTAAATTGCTTTTTAATACCTTGCAAAAAAGTCTTGAAAATAGGGGTATTAAAGCAAGCTTGAGTGATAATGCTGCTAGTTTAATAGCAAAAGTTGGTTTTGATGTAGATTTTGGCGCAAGACCATTAAAAAGAGCTTTGTATGATATGGTAGAAGATAAATTAAGTGATATGATATTATCGGATGAATTAAATGAAAATGATGAGATTATTATAGATTCTAAAGATGATGAAATCATCATTGTTAAACAATAAGCAAGTGTAATACTTGCTTATTTAGAGTAAAATTATCTTAATAATACTAAATTGTAAATACTTCGTATATTTGATTAAAAAATTATCATTTTTTATCTATTCTTAACAATAAATATTTTAAAATCTTTAATGATATTTCTATAATTTAAGGAACAACAAATGAGTGATTTAGATATTTTTAATCGCCGTTTAGACGCATTAGAAAAACTTCCTCTTTTGAAAAATGAGATTTCTATCTCTAAAGCCTTAGAGCAATCAGGTTTTTCAAGAAGAGATTTTATGAAATGGGCTAGTGCTATGACTGCATTTTTAGCATTACCTGCTAGCTTTACTCCAGTAGTTGCAAGAGCTGCTGAGCTCAGTGATAGACTTCCAGTGATTTGGCTTCATATGGCTGAATGTACAGGATGTTCTGAAAGTTTATTAAGAAGTGATGCTCCTACCATTGATAGTTTGATTTTTGATCATATTTCTTTAGAATATCATGAAACTATAATGGGTGCTGCAGGTTGGCAAGCTGAACATAATCTTGAAGCTGCTATGGAAAAATATAAAGGTAGATATATCTTAATGGTAGAAGGTGGTATACCAACAGGTGCTACAGAAAACTTTTTAACTATAGGACCACATGGAAAAACAGGAAGACAATTAGCAGAACAAGCCTGTAATGATGCTTTAGCTATTTTTGCTATAGGTACTTGTTCAGCTTTTGGTGGTATCCAAGCTGCTAGACCTAATCCAAGCAATGCTGTAAGCTTAAGTAAAGTAACAAATAAAACAGTTATCAATGTACCAGGTTGTCCTCCAAGTGAAAAAAATATTATAGGTAATGTGATTCATTACATATTGTATCAAACATTGCCAGCACTTGATGCCTATAATAGACCAAAATGGGCTTATGGGTTAAGAATTCATGATCTTTGTGAAAGAAGAGGACGCTTTGATGCGGGTGAATTTGTGCAACAATTTGGTGATGAGGGAGCAAAAAAAGGATATTGTCTTTATAAAGTAGGTTGTAAAGGCCCTTATACTTTTAATAATTGCTCAAGAGAGAGATTTAATCAACATACTTCATGGCCAATCCAAGCAGGACATGGTTGTATAGGCTGTTCTGAACCTGATTTTTGGGATACTATGGGACCTTTTGAAGAAGTGATGGCAGGAAGATTATTTGATACTGTTTATGGCTTGGGTGCTGATAGCATTTCAGATAAAATTGGTATAGGTGTGCTTTGTGTAACAGGCGTAGCTGTTGCTGCGCATGCTGTAATTGCTTCATTAGAAAAAAATAAGGATTAAAAATGTCAAAAAGAATTATTATAGATCCACTTACTAGAATAGAAGGACATTTAAGAGTTGAAGTAGTGGTTGATGAAAATAATGTCATTAAAGAAGCATATTCAGGATCGACTTTATGGAGAGGGATTGAAACTATTGTAAAAGGTCGTGATCCAAGAGATGCAGGCTTTTTAACTCAAAGAATTTGTGGTGTTTGTACTTTTTCACATTATAGAGCAGGGATTATCGCAGTAGAAAATGCTTTAGGTATTACTCCGCCACTAAATGCAGTTTTAACTAGAACTTTAATGAATGCAGCTTTATACATGCATGATCATCCTGTACATTTTTATCAACTTCATGGTCTTGATTTTGTTGATGTTGTAAGTGCTTTAAGTGCTGATGTAAAAAAAGCAAGTGATGAAGCATTTAAATATACTGATATGCCTTATGCAACAGGTGCAGATAAGCTTTTAGAAGTTCAGCAAAGACTAAAAACCTTTGTAGATAAAGGAAATCTTGGACCATTTGCAAATGCTTATTATGGACACGCAACTTATCGCTTTACTCCTGAGCAAAACCTTATTGCACTTTCGCATTATTTAGAATGTTTAAGAATTCAAAGAACAATAGCTCAAGCTATGGCGATTTTTGGTGCTAAAAATCCTCATCCACAAAGTTTAACAGTAGGTGGTGTAACTTGTGTTATGGATCTTTTAAACCCATCAAGAATGGCTGAATATATGACTAAATTCCAAGAAGTAGCTGATTTTATTAATCGTGCTTATTATCCGGATTTAATCATGGCAGCTAAAGCTTACTCTAAAGAAGCAAGTGTATTAAATGATGTAGGGGTAAATAACTTTTATACTGAGAGAGAATTCCAAATTTCAAGTGATGAATGGTTGTTTGAAGGTGGTATTATTAGAAATGGTGATTTGAGTAAGGTTGAAGAAGTAGATGAAGCTAAAATCACCGAAGAAGCTACAAGATCATGGTATGCAGACAATGAAGCTTTACATCCTTATGATGGTAAAACTAATCCAAACTATACAGGCTTAATTGATGGTGAAAGCATTGATGATAAAGGCAATATGGTTCATAGTAAGGTATTTGATATTAAAGGCAAATATAGCTGGATTAAAGCTCCAAGATATGAAAATTCGCCTATGCAAGTTGGGCCATTAGCAAATATTTTAGTAAATTATGCTAAGGGTAATAAAATTGTAGTAGAAGCGGTTGATTCTTTCTTAAAAGCTACGAATTTACCAGTTCAAGCACTTATGAGCACTTTAGGAAGAACAGGAGCTAGAGCAATTGAAGCTAAAATTATTGCTGATCATGGTTTAAAAGCATTTGATTCTTTGGTTGAAAATTTAAAAACAGATGAAAGCACTTGTACTACTTATGTAATTGATAAAAACAAAGAATACAAAGGTAGATTTATGGGAAGTGCACCTCGTGGTGCGTTAAGCCATTGGTGTAGGATTAAAAATGGTGTAATTGAAAATTGGCAAGCAGTAGTTCCTTCTACTTGGAATGCAAGTCCAAAAGATGCAAATGGAGTAGGTGGTAGCTATGAACAATGTCTTATTGGTATGAAACTAGCTGATGTTAAACAGCCTTTAGAAGTAATAAGAGCTATTCACTCTTATGATCCTTGTATAGCATGTGCAGTACATGTAATGGATACTAAAGGTAATAATCTTAGCGAGTATAAAGTTAATGTAAATTTATAAGGAAAGGACTTTAGTATGGATTCTAAACATTCCTTAAAATCAAACAGAAAGGCCGAATACGAATTTAGTATCGGTCTTCGTTTTACACATTGGTTAAGAGCGGTTGCAATCGTGATTTTAGTGGGGACTGGGTATTATATTTCTTATGTATTTCAATCTCCATCTATTTCATCTGAACCGACTTTATTTATGCAGGCAAAATACCGCATGGTGCACCAAATTTTTGGTTTTATCTTAATAGCTTGTGTGATTTTTAAAACATATTTGTTCTTTTTTGATTCAAAAAGTGATGGTGAGAGAAAGAGTATAAAAGATATTTTTAATGTAAAATTATGGATAGAGCAAATTAAATTTTACATTTTCCTAGGAAAGCACCCGCATTTACAAGGTGTATATAATCCTTTGCAATTTGTAACTTACCTTTTCTTTTATCTTGTTATGTTTGGGCTTATTTTAACAGGTCTAATTCTTTATATGCATGTATATCATGAAGGCTTGGGTGGATTTTTATATAATATTTTAAGACCTATTGAGGTAATGTTAGGTGGATTGGCTGATGTTAGAACCTATCATAGAATTTTAATGTGGGTTGTGTTGATTTTTGTTCCAGTGCATATTTATATGGCTGTATTTAACTCAGTTAAAGGTAAAGATGGTGCTTTAGATGCTATCTTTAGCGGTTATAAATTTGTAAGAGAAAATCGTTGAAACTTCTAGTTTTAGGTATTGGTAATATTATGTTTGCAGATGAGGGCTTAGGCGTTCATCTTTGCAAACTTTTAGAAAAAAATTATAAGTTTTATCATGAAAAAGACTCGGTGAGTTTTGTAGATGGTGGAACTTTGGCTTTACAACTTAGCTATATTATAGCCGAATATGATGAAATGATTGTGATTGATTGTATTGCAGCAGATGATGCTAAGATTGGAGATATTTTTTTCTTTCCTTATGATGCAATGCCAAAAAAAGTTAATTGGAGTGGTAGTGCGCATGAGGTTGAAATGCTTCAAACTTTACAATACATGGAACTTATGGGAGATTTACCTAAAACTCAAATTTTAGCTTGCGTGCCAAAGCGTATAGAGCCATTGAGTTTTGAACTTTCAAAAGAAGTCTTAAATGCTTTAGAAAAAATGGAGAAAATTTTACTTGATTTTTTAGAGAAAAAAGGCTTTACTTACAAGAGAATTGCTAATTATAATATACAAGAGCTTGCTCTAAATTCTTATAAAAGCTAAGCAAAAAAGCTTAGCTTAAATTCTAATCATCAAATTTTTGTCCTAAGAAATTTCCATTTACATCAGTATAAATTTCCATCATATTATTAAGTTTAAATTTATAACCTTGAATTTCTTTTTCAACTTTAATTATACTTGCATTTGGGTGCATTTTTTTAATTGTTGCTAAAACATTTGGACTTAAAAAAGAAGTATCAATTGGTCTGTATTTTGCATCGATTTCTTTCCAATCTCCATTGATAAAAAACTCAAGCTCAGTTCCATTGTCTAAATAAACATCAAAGCTATCAATATCTTGTTTAACTAAAGCAATGTTTGAACCTGTAAAATGTTTTTGTATGAAATTTTTAGAATTTGCTGGTAAAGCATTAACTCCTACAATCATATCTTGTGCAAAAACAAAACCTGCAGTAACTAATGTTGCTAAAGCTATTTTTAATTTCATTTTTTATCCTTTATGTTGAATTATTTATGAAATCATATTGCTATTGAGTGAATTTTGTGTGAACTTAAAAGAAATAGCAAGTATTTAATTGTATAATGATAAAAAAGTTTTTTAAAAGGATAAATAATGTATAGGTTTGCACCATCGCCTACTGGAGATATGCATATTGGAAATTTAAGAGCAGCTTTATTTAATTATATTAAAGCAAGACAAGAAAATTCTGATTTTATTTTGCGTATTGAAGATACGGATAATGCTAGAAATATAGCTGGAAAAGAAGAAGAAATAAAAGCTATTTTAAAAGAATTTGGTATAACTTGGCAGCATTATTATGTACAAAGTGAGAATTTGAAATTTCATCGTCAAATGGCTTTAAAGCTAGTAAGTGAAAAAAAAGCTTTTGCTTGTTTTTGCACTGAGGATGAATTAGCTCATAAAAAAGAACTAGCTAAAAGTAAAAATCAAGCATATAGATACGATGGTACTTGTGAAAAACTTGCAGATATTGATGTATTAAATTGTGAAAAACCTTTCGTAATCCGTCTTAAAAAACCTCAATCGCAAATGAAATTTATAGACTATATTAAAGGTGAGATTAGTTTTAATCCTGAAGATATTGATAGTTTTGTAATTATGAGGGCTGATAAAACCCCAACTTATAATTTTGCTTGTGCGGTTGATGATATGCTAGAAGGTGTTACTTGTATTATAAGGGGCGAAGATCATGTTTCAAATACTCCTAAGCAAGAACATATTAGAGCAAGTTTGGGTTATGATAAAAGCATGACTTATGTACATTTGCCTATCATTTTAAATGAAGAAGGTGTTAAAATGAGCAAAAGAGAGGCTCATTCTAGTGTAAAATGGATGCTTGATAATGGATATTTAGCAAGTGCTATTGCAAATTATTTAATCCTTCTAGGTAATAAAACTCTAAAAGAGATTTTTACTTTAGAAGAAGCCATAGAATGGTTTGATTTGAAAAAAGTTTCAAAATCTCCTGCAAGATTTGATACTAAGCGTTTAATGCAAATTAACCGTGAGCATATAAAAATGCTTGATAATGATAAATTAAATTCTTTATTAAATTTAGGCAAAGATGTAGCTGAGCTTGCAAAATTTTATACTCAAGAAGCTAGCACGCTAAATGAGATAAGAGAAAAAATACAAGCAATTTTTGCAGTTAAAAATTATAATGAATTTGAAAAAGAATGTAAGTTGATTAAAGAAGTTTTAAAAGATTTAGATCTACCTCAAGAATATGATGAGTTTAAAAAGATTTTGATGGAAAAAACAAATTTAAAAGGTAAAAATTTCTTTATGCCTTTGCGTTTGGTATTAACAGGAGTTACTCACGGACCTGAAATGAGTGAAATTTATACTTTAATTAAGCCTTTTGTTAAAGAAATTATAAAGGAGTAAAATGGGAGTTGGAACAAGTTTGATTGTATCTTTGGTGCAAATTTTTTCTTTAGTTATTGAAATTTATGTATGGATTATAATCATTGCAGCATTGATTTCTTGGGTAAGGCCTGATCCATATAATCCTATAGTGCAAATTTTATATCGTTTAACTAATCCTGCTTATGCTTTTGTAAGAAGGTTTATTCCTACTACTATAGGGAGTATTGATTTAGCACCTTTGATTATTATTTTAGGATTAAAATTTATCCAAATATTTTTATCAAATTTAATTTTAGGAAGTTTATAAGTGTTGAAAAAAAGTGTAGTGTTACTTTTAGCTGGAGTGGTTTTTGCAAATAGTGCAATGTATTCTTATAAAGAATTAGAGCAAAGACCAAATTCTTTAGCTAAGGATTATTATTTATATCGTTTATTAGAAAAAAGTGAATTTAAAAAAGAAGAAGTTGAAGGTTTAAAAGAACATATTTATCGTTATGCAGGGCGTATTAAAAATGCCATTGAAGCTATTATTCCGCCTTTGGGGTATAATAAAGAATATGAAGCTTGTTATAAATTTAATACGCAAAATATCTTAGATGCTAATGCTACTTGTCAGCTTATAAGATTAAATAGTTTAACTTTTATACAAGATCTTAATGCTTCAGTGCGTAATGAGATGAAAAAAAATATCTCACAGGATAATCCAAATTTAACAAAACTTTTAGAAGCTTTTGATGCTAAAGATCCTCTAAGTTATGCGGTTTTAAATTATGATAGTGCTAATTTTTATAAAATCTATAATTTCTTAAAAGATAAAAAAGATTTTTTCTTAGAAAAAGATTTTGTAAATGAATTAGCTAAAGAAAAAGAATTTACAAATTTTGTAAAAGAAATTATCATTAAGAAAAAAAGTCCATTGATAAGAAAATCTCTAGTCAATGTAGATGCAAATTTAACTTTTCAAGATAATGCTTTTTATCTAGGTGTAAATGCTATTTTAGAAAATGACGATAAAAAAGCATTGGAATTTTTTCAAGTAGCAAAAGATACTTTTAAAAGCAAACCTTTAGTAGATAATGCAAATTTTTGGCTATATTTGATCACTCAAGATAAAAAGTACATTGATGAGCTTGCTCAAAGTGATTCTTTAAATATTTATAGTCTTTATGCAAGAGAGTTAAAAGGCTTGCCTTTACCTAAAATAGAAGAATTAAAGCCAAAAAAACAAAAAAATGATTTTGATATGAAAGATCCTTTTGCTTGGCAAAAGCTCGCAAAAGAAATTGCAAAAGGCACTCCTAATGAGCTAGAAAAACTTGCAAAAGATTTTTATACCAAGGAAAATATCGCTATTTATGCCTATATTAAAGAAAGGGCTGAAGGTTTTAAAAAACATTATTTTATTATGCCTTATTTTGAATATTTAAAAGATTATTCTACGCAAAGAAAAGCTATGATTTTAGCTTTAGCTAGACAAGAAAGTCGTTTTATACCAACAGCCATTTCAACTTCTTATGCTTTGGGTATTATGCAATTTATTCCATTTTTAGCTAATCATATAGGCAATAAAGAACTGCAAATTCCAAATTTTGATCAAGATATGCTTTTTGAACCAAAAACAGCTTATACTTTTGCAAATCATCATTTAGATTATTTAGAATCTAAACTTAATTCCCCGGTTTTTGTGGCTTATGCTTATAATGGAGGTATAGGATTTACCACTAGAATGCTCAAAAGAGAAGATATGTTTAGAGCGGGAAAATATGAGCCATTTTTATCAATGGAGCTTGTTCCTTATGCAGAAAGCAGGGTATATGCTAAGAAAGTTTTAGCTAATTATGTTGTTTATTTGCATCTTCTGAACGATAATACACCGATTTCGAAATTTTTTGAAACTTTAGCTCAAAACACTGATTCTCAAAACACAAATCAAGTTTTAAAATAGGTTTTTGCACTAATTCATTAAGAGTGATTTTATAATAACTTGCATAATCACTCTTAATGATATATTTAAATAATTCATCATTTTGATCTAAGGTTTTTATGTTAGTTTTTTCTCCATCTATGAGTATTGAAATTTGCTCTTGTTTGATGTTGATATTTGGCAAAAAACTAAGTACAAAAACTTCTTTTTGACTTTTTTCATCTAATACAGGGTTTAAATAGCTCAATAAAGCAACTACTCTATTATCTTTATAATTAAAATTAATTTTTTGTGCATACATTAGAGTTTGGCTTTTTAAATTAATTTCACTTTGCTCTTGGGTTTTATTAGAGCATGCGGTAAAAATAAGTGTTAAAAAAATAATCATATAAACTTTTTTCATATTTTTGTTCCTAATTTTTTTATAATTATAAGCTTTTAACTTTTAAAAAGATATAATTTCATTTATTTTATTTGATTTAAGGAAGTTATGAAAAGATTAGCAATGGCTTTTAGCGGGCCTTCCAATTCAGGTAAAACGACTTTGATTACTCAAGTTGCTAAGTATTTTATGGAGCAAAATTATAAAGTATGCATTATAAAACATGATCCAAAAGATAAAGCAAGCTTTGATATAGCAAAAAAAGATAGTTTTAAATTTTTTCAAAGTGGTGCTGATGTAATGGTTTTAAGTCCTACAAGGACAACTTTATTTACACATTCTCCAAGTACTTTAGATGAAGCTATTTCTAAACTAGGAGAATTTGATTTTTTATTTATAGAGGGCTTAAAAACCTTAGATATGCCAAGAATTAGCGTTTTTTGTAAAGAAGTAGATGAGAGCTATTTTGCTTATTCTAAGGCTATTGCAAGCTATGAGAAAATTGAAAATAAAAATTTAACTTGGCTTTATTTGGATGATTTGGAAAGTATTTGTGATTTTATATTAAAAAATTCAAAAAAAGTATAGAGGTAAAATATGCAAGAATTAATTGACGATATACAAAAAGCAGTGATTGAAATTTCAAAAGAACTTAGATATTTAAAAGATTTTGATTATACCACTTCTCAAAATGCCACAGGAGATAATCAATTAAAACTTGATGTGAAAAGCGATGAGATTATCACTAGAATTTTAAAGCAAAGCAAAGGTTTAAAAAGCTTAATTAGCGAGGAAAAACAAGAGCAATTGCTAATCAATGAAAATGAGAAATATGTTGTTGCTTATGATCCTTTAGATGGTTCTTCTTTAGTAGATGTGAATTTTGCTATAGGTTCTATTTTTGCTATTTACGAGCAAAAGGCTAATGCAAAAAATCTAAAAGCAGCAATTTATGCTATTTATGGCGTGCGTTTAGAGCTTATAGTGTGTATAGACACTCCTAAGCTTTATAGATTAAATGAAAAAGATGAATTTGTTTTTGTTAAGGATTTAAAATTAAATGAAAAAGGCAAATTAAATGCAAGCGGTGGGACACAAAAAAATTGGTCAAATACTCATAGAGCTTTTATAAAAGCTTTATTTGATGAGGGTTATCGCTTGAGATATTCTGGTGCTATGGTGAGTGATTTGCACCAAATTTTACTCAAAGGTGGAGGGTTGTTTTCATATCCTGCAACAAGCGATGCACCAAATGGAAAATTAAGAGCATATTTTGAGGTGTTTCCTTTTGCTTTTATTTTTGAAAAAGCAGGAGGATTTTCTACCAATGGAGAAAATGATTCTTTACTTGATTTAGAATTTGAAAAAATTCATGCAAGTACGCCATGCTTTTTGGGTTCTAAATATGAAATTGAAAAACTAAAACAAGCTTATAAAGGTTTTTAATGGCTGAAGTTAAAGATGAATTTGAGTTGGCTTTAGAAGTTAAAAAAAATGAACTTCAAGCTTGTCAAAACGAAAAAAAATTAAAATCTTGTTTACCTTGCTCTATGATTTTTGAGTGCTCTTTAAGAAAAGAGTATATAGAAGCAGTTTATAAGAGTATGTCTAAAGGTAAAGAAGGTGGATTTGATTTTTAATAAAGGTTGAAAATGCGTTATATTACTACCCCGATATATTATGTAAATGATGTGGCTCATATTGGTCATGCTTACACTACGATTATAGCAGATACTTTGGCTAGATTTTATCGCTTACAGGGAGAAAAAACATTCTTTTTAACAGGCACAGATGAACATGGTCAAAAAATAGAGCAAGCTGCTAGCGTTAGAAATTTTACCCCTAAAGAATATGCAGATGAAATTAGTGCTAAGTTTAAAAAACTTTGGGATGAGTTTGAAATTTCTTATGATTATTTCATTAGAACTACGGATGAAAATCACAAATTAAGCGTTCAAAAAGCATTTAAAAAAATGTATGATAAAGGTGATATTTACAAAGGAACTTATGAAGGCTTTTATTGTGTTTCTTGTGAGAGTTATTTTACCCAAACTCAGCTTGTAAATGAGTGTCATTGTCCAGATTGTGGTAAGAAAACACAGCTTTTAAAAGAAGAAAGTTATTTTTTCAAGCTTTCTAAATATCAAGATCAAATTCTTAAATGGTACAAAGAAAAAGAGCCGATTTTACCCAAAAATAAGGCTAATGAGTTGATTTATTTTGTAGAAGGTGGCTTAAAAGATCTTTCCATTACAAGAACGAGTTTTGAATGGGGTATAAAGCTTCCAAAAGAATTAAATGATGAAAAACATGTGGTGTATGTTTGGCTTGATGCTTTGATGAATTATGTGAGTGCTTTGGGCTATGGACTTGATGATGAAAATATGGATCTTTGGCCTGCTCATATACACTTTGTAGGCAAAGATATTTTGCGTTTTCATGCAGTGTATTGGCCTGCGTTTTTGATGAGTTTAGAACTTCCTTTACCTAAATTTATAGCAGCACATGGTTGGTGGACTAAAGATGGTGAAAAAATGAGCAAATCTAAAGGCAATGTAGTAGCGCCTAAAGAAGTAGCAGATACTTTTGGTTTAGAAGCTTTTAGATATTTTTTACTCAGAGAAGTTCCTTTTGGTAATGATGGGGATTTTTCGCAAAAAGCATTAATCACTAGAATCAATGCAGAATTAAGCAATGAGCTTGGAAATTTATTAAATAGAATTATCGGTATGAGTGCTAAGTATTCTCAAAATATTATTGAGTGTAAAGATGTGAATTTGTATTTTAATCAAGAATTAAATGAATGTAAAGAGTATTTAGATAATGCAATCAATGCTTTGGAAAATATCCAGCCAAATCGCTATTTAGAGGAACTTTTCAAGGCTTTATCTTTAGCAAATTTAAGTATTAGTAAATATGAGCCTTGGAATTTGATTAAAAATAATCAAACGCAAAAAGCTAATGCTTTAGTGGCTTTATGTGCTAATATTTTAACAAAAGCAACTATTTTACTTTCAGCTGCTATGCCAAAGACAGCATTAAAAATTGCAAAGGCTTTAAATTTTGAAATATCAAACGAAAATTATCAAAAACTAATTTTAAATAATCAATTATGTGATTTAAAATCAAGTGCATGTGAAGCTTTGTTTCCAAAAGTTGAATTAACCCAAGAAAACAAAAAAGAAGAAAAATTAGAAGAGAAGCCAAATTTAGCTCAAATTAAAATAGATGATTTTAAAAAAATCGAAATCAAAGTAGCATTGGTAAAAGATTGTCAGAATATAGAAGGCAGTGAAAAGCTTTTAAAATTTCAACTTGAACTTGAAAATGGCGAACTAAGACAAGTGCTTTCAGGTATTGCTAAATTTTATAAAGCTAGTGAGTTAATAGGCAAGCAAGTTTGCGTAATTACAAATCTAAAAAAAGCTAAAATTTTTGGTCATGAAAGCCAAGGTATGATTTTAAGTGCTCAAAAAGATGAAAAATTAGTTTTGATAAGCCCACAAGGCTTTATCGAAAATGGAGCTTTAATAGGCTAGATGAATATTTCTAACTTTATCGAACTTATTAATGCTCGAGTTTTAAATTATGGAGCAACTTCTAGTGTTTATGATTTTAGTATAGATTTAAACAAAGTCAAACAAGCAAGTGTTTTTTTTGCTAAAAATAATGAACAAGCAAGCTTTGCTATAAAACTTGGTGCTTATGTTATAGTAAGTGAGGAAAGATTAAAACTTGAAGATAAAGATGTGTTTTATCTTCAAGTTGATGATTTAGAAGCAACTATTTTTAGACTTTTTAGATTTTTAAGTGAAGAAAAATCTTATGAATTTATATATTGCAATCATGTAGAATTAAAATTTGCAAAGGCATTTAATTTTAAAGTCTTAAACTCAAATATTTTATTAGATTTTGATCTTTTAAAAAATTCAAAAGAAAAAACTTTCTTTTGCTCTGATGATGAAAAATTTATTTTAAAACTTAAATTAAATTTTCATACTTTAAAAGCATGTAAATACGAAATTTTAGGCTCTAAATCTTTATTTCAAACGAGTTTGCTTTGTAAAAATTTGTATTTTAAAGATTTAAAATTTGCATTTTTTTATGCAGATATTTTTGCTAGATTTATAGATTTTGCTGAAAAGCAAAATCTATCTTTTAATTTTAGTGAAAAAAAGTTAGATCTTTTTAAGGCATATTTTTTAAACTCAAAAAATGAAATTTGTGCTTTTGGTGGAAGTTCTAGAGTAATTTTACTTGTGGAAAATGAAAAAGATTTTGAATTTATATGCCAAAAGCTCCAAGGCGTTAAAGATTTCAAAATAGCATTAAAAAATTCATTATTTTGCGATTTTTCTTATATAAATTTGAGTGAATTAAAGAATTTTTTTGATTTTAAATATTGCCTAATCAAAGAAAGTGAAGAAGAGTTTTTGGAATATTTTTTAGCACAAGAGAAAAAAATTAGTTTATTTGATTAAAAAAATATCAACTTTAAAAAGATATATTTACGATTTTATTTTATTAATTTAAGGAAAAAATATGAAAAAATTTTTATTTTTAAGTTTATTTGCTGCAGCTGCATTAAATGCTGAAATTTTAGTTTATGGTCCAGGTGGTCCTGCTCCTGTTTTGAAAGAGCTTGCTAAGCAATTTGAAGAAAAATATGGAGAAAAAGTTATTATTAATGCAGGACCAACACCTAAATGGATAAAAAAAGCAAAAACAGATGCTGATATTATTTATTCAGGTAATACTTCTATGATGGATGGTTTTGTTAAAGCAATGCCAAAACAAATCAAAATACAAGATGTTCAAGTTTTAAATGCTAGAGGCTCGGGTATGATTGTAAGAGCAAATAATCCAAAAAAAATTAAAAAATTTGAAGATCTTTTAAAAGATGGTGTTAATGTTATGGTGGTTGATGGAGCAGGGCAGGTTGGCTTATACGAGGATATGGCTTTAAAAACAGGAAAAATTGAAAACCTAGAAAAATTAAGAAAAAACATTAAAGTATATGCTAAAAATTCAAAAGCAGCGGTTGATGAGTGGAAAAATAATCAAAATATCGATGCTTTAATCATTTGGACACATTGGATTAAAGCAGTTGGAGAGAAAGAAAATAAATTTATTTTAGCGGATAAAAATTCAATCATTTACAGAGCGGCTGAAATAGTTCCAACGCAAAAAGGTTTAAAAAATCCAAAAGTAGCTGAATTCATCAAATTTACACAAAGTAAAGAAGCTCAAAAAATTTGGAAAAAAGAAGGTTGGGTAGCTAAATAAAAATCAAAGCATTTTACAAAAAGTAAAATGCTTTTATAGTATTATTTTTCGTTGATTTCTGCTTCGATGCTAATTTGTACTTCATCGCTAAGTGTTAAGCTAGAAGTATCAGGAGCAAATTTGAAATCACTTCTTTTAATTTGTCCTTGTAGAGTAAAACCTGCTTTTTCTTTACCACTATCTGTTTTAATAACACCGCCAATTTCAGTATCTAAAACAACATCTTTGCTTATTCCAGCAATGCTTAATGAGCCATACATTTTACCTTTTTCATTAGAGATTTTTTCATATTTACTCATAGTAAAAGTAATGTTTGGATGAGTTTTTGCTTTAAAAAAATCATCTTGTTGTAAATGTGCATCTCTTGCTTTATTTTCTGTGTTTATAGAAGCAACTTTTATATTTGCTTGAAGTTTGTTAAATTCAAATTTAGCACTATCAAAATCAATTACTGCATCATAATCTTTAAAATTTCCATTTACATTGCTAATTTGTAAATGTTTGATTTTAAAAGCTACATTTGTGTGTGCTTTATCTAAGCTAAATTCTTTACTCAAAGCACTACTTGCCAAAATCGAAGCAGCTAAAAATGAACCAAATAATATTTTTTTCATGTTTTCTCCTTAATGTTTAAAAAAGCAAATTATACAAACTAAAATAAAATGAAAATAAATTTTTAAACATATTCTATAAAATCTTTTACATTAGCCTCTTTAAAGCCTTTTAGTCTTAATAAACAACTATCACATTTACCACAAGCTTTATCTCCTCTTTCATAGCAAGACCAAGTATATTCTAAGGCTACCTTTTCTTTTAGGGCTAATTCAACTATTTGTCCTTTACTTAGATGAACTAATGGGGTTTTTATTTGTACTTTGCAAGTTTTTGTTGTTCCTTCATTGATAAATTCATTGGCTCTTTGTATAAATTTCGCACTGCAATCAGGATAACCACTGCTATCTTCTTGTACCACTCCTATAAAAATACTTTCACAATTTTCCTTTTCAGCTATAGCACCTGCGATAGATAAAAAAATACCATTTCTAAAAGGAACATAGGTGTTTGGGACTTCTTTTTCATGTAGTTTTTCTTTGGGAATTTCTAAATTTAAATCTGTTAGTGAGTTTCCTCCAATATTTGCTATAAATGACACATCTAAAATATATTTTGTTTTTATGTTAAGTTTTTCACAAATTTTATTAAAACATTCCCTTTCTTTAAGCATGGTGCGTTGGTTATAGTCAAAATGTAAAGCAATGATCTCATATCCTTCTTTTTTAGCTAAATATGCACATAAAGTACTATCCATACCACCACTTATAATACAAAGAGCTTTTTTCATGCTTTTCCTTAATTTTGATATAATTTTGAAATTATAAAATCAAAAGGATAATAATGATTTTTTGTGAAGAAGAAATGGATATTTCTTTTCTTGAAAAAATAGCACAGAAAATGAGCGATCAAAATGTAGAGCTTGTTTTGGTAGATGAAAGAGTTATGCGTGAGATTAATTTTAGTCAAAGAGGTATAGATAAAACTACAGATGTGTTATCTTTTCCTTTGATACAAAATTGTGAAAATTTACTTGGCAGTATTGTGATAAATTTAGATGAAGTAAGTAAAAAAGCAATGGAGTATAAACACAGTAATGAAGAAGAGATGGCATTACTTTTTATACATGCTATGCTTCATTTACAAGGATATGATCATGAGGTAGATCAAGGACAAATGAGACAAAAAGAACAAGAATGGATTGAATATTTTAAGCTACCAAAAAGCCTGATAGTAAGAGTACAAGAGGAGTAAATATTTAAAAAATTTTAGCTTATGTGTGAGTTATATACTTATAATGAAAATACATTTATACTAAATATTTTAGGAAAAATTTGATATTTGTTTATCTAATTTGACAAAGAGTAGTACTAATTTTGATTTTGTCCAAACAAAGTAAAAGCAATATTTAAGGTGAGAAAATCAATACGGAGCCTATGATAAAGCTCCTTATTTTAAAATTTTTATAAGTTTTGATAAGGGTTAAAGCCTTTTTAGAATAAAATTTAAAACTTGCTTATTTAATCTTAAACAATTTTAATCGTCAAATTTTTGTCTTAAAATCGTTCCATTGTTATCTATGTAAAGTTTCATTTGATTATTAAGTTCTATTTTGTAATATGAAATTTTTCTTTCTATTTCAATAATCGCTGCATTTGGATAGGTATTTTTAATGGTATTTTGTATTGCTAAAGGCAAAATAGCATAATTTAAAGATCTGAAATTTTCAGCTTCTTTAAATTCTCCATTGAGTGAAAACTCAATTTCACTTCCATCACTTAAATAAATTTCGTAAGAATATCCATCTTGTTCTACTAGACCAATCTCTGCATTAAAGTAATCTTTAATAAATTGTTTGATATTTACCGGCAAAGAATCAGGTGCTATGACTATACCAGCATTAAGAGTATTTAAACTAATCAAAAAAGCTAAAGCTAGTTTTTTCATTTTTAACCTTATTATATTTTTGACGATATTGTATCTTATTAATGTGAATTTTATGTGTAAGCTAGAATTTAAATAGCTTTTTGTTATAATTATCAAAAATACAAAGTAGGGCAATGGTAGCTTCATTTTTAATCGCTTTTAATGTTATTGTATTTATTTTTGTAAATTATCTTTATTTTGGTTCTTTAAATTTAGATACTATTTTGGGTTTAAATTTATTTTTTTTTCAAGGATTTTATTGGCAAATTTTAAGCTCAATATTTATGCATGGAAATTGGCCTCATTTGATTTTAAATATGATAGTGCTTTTTCAATTTGGTTCTATGCTTGAAAAATACTTAAAAAGTTTTAAATTTGCCCTGCTTTATTTAATCGGTGGAATTCTTTGCTCTTTACTTAGTGCTTTTTATGTGTATTTAAGTTTTGATGGTAGTTTTGTAAATGTAGTGGGTGCAAGTGGTGCTATATGTGTTTTAATGGGGTATTATGCATATTTGGATAAAACCGCCACCAAAGGACTTATCGTGGCTATATTATTAATGAGTTTTGTGCCTATTTTTATGGGTGTTAATATAGCTTGGTATGCACATATTTTTGGCTTTATATGTGGATATGCTTTGGGTAAATTTAAGGTTATAAGATGAAATATATCTATTTTATTCGTCATGCTAAAGCTCAAAAAGAAAATTACGATCAAGATTTACAACGAGAACTTAGTTCTAGTGGAAAAGATGATTTAAAAACTATGATTTATAGGATTAAGGATTTAGAATTTAAAGCCCAAAGCATTATCTCAAGTCCTGCTAAGCGTTGTATAAAAACAGCACAAAAACTCTGTAAAAGCTTTTCTTTAAAAGAAAAAGATATCAAGATAGAAAAAAGCTTTTATGATGGTAATTTAAAGGATGTGTTAAATTTTATAAAAGAATCAAAAGAGAGTAGGGTAGTGCTAATTATGCACAATCCTTTATTGCAAGAACTTTGTGAGTATCTAGCTCATATAGACTTAGAAAACTTTCCAACTTCTGCTATTTTATGTATGCAATTTGATATAAAAGAATTTAAAGATATAAAAGAACACAGCGGGGAAGTTGTGTTTTTTGATTATCCTAAAAGTCAAGAAAATAACTAATCTACATTTTTAAACTTCAAATTTATTTAAGCAAAAATATAAACTAAAATTTAGTTGAAATAAAAAATATACATCTTTAGTCTTTTATAACTGCATAAAATAACTTATAATATTTTTCAAAAAATTATACTTATTTTTTTATGGATAAATTATTTTCATCCAAAAAATAAAATGCTTTAAAATACTATATTATAGGTATTTTTAAATATATTTTACTTATGTATAAACAGATAAATATAAAAGTTTGAAAATTATAGTTTTCAATACAAAATATATATAATTTCAATATTTTACTATTTATCATATAATTTTACATATATATTAAGTTTAAGTTAAAATATTTTTATAGACTAAAAAAGTTAAAATGATGAGTAAAAAAAGAAATTAATACAAAAGTTTAACTTGTGTGGAGTTTTTGATTTTATTTGGATTTTTGAATCAATCTTGAAAGTTGTTTTGCTAAAAGTTTAGCACTATTTTCATTTTTGCTAAGTTTTTTCATATTTTCTCTAAATTCGTAAAGTCTTTTTTCTTGTGCAAAGTCGTTATTTAAAGTATTATCTTGTTTTGAAATATTGTTTTGTTTTACTTGCTTTTGCGCGGTTTTTTTCTTAAAAAACATATCATCACCCTATTTTGTTTTTATAATTATAGCTTGATATTTTTTAAGTAAGATTTTTTTATAATTTTTATATTAATTTTAAAAGGAAAAAAATTGAAAACCATAGGTTTAATAGGCGGAATGAGTTATGAAAGCACACTTAGCTATTATGAAATAATCAATAAATTAACAAATGAAAAATTAGGAAAATTACATAGTGCTAAGATAGTTTTAACTAGTGTTGATTTTGAAGAAATAGAAGAATGCCAACGAAAGAATGATTGGCAAAAAGCAAGTGAAATTTTAACCCAACATGCCCTACTTTTGCAAAAAAGTGGAGTTGATTTTATATTAATTTGCACTAATACTATGCATAAATGTTATGAAAATATACAAAAAAACATTCAAATTCCTATCTTACATATAGCCAAAGCTATGCTTTTAGAACTTCAAGAGCAAAATATCGATAAAGTATTGTTATTGGGGACAAAATACACTATGCAAGAAGATTTTTATAAACAACTTTTAATTAACTCAAAGATTGAAGTTTTTATTCCCAAAAATGATGATATTTTAAAGCTTAATGACATTATTTTTAATGAACTTTGCAAAGGTATTATAAATGAAAAATCAAAAAGATATTTATGTGATTTGATTGCTCAATTTTCGGAGGTTCAAGGAGTGATTTTGGGTTGTACTGAACTTGGTTTGATTATAAAAGAAAGCTCTAAAAAGCTATTTGATAGTGCTTATATCCATGCTAAAATGGCTACTTTGAAAGCTTTGGAGAATGAGTGATGAAATATCCTCTAGATTGTGAAGAAAATTTTGAAAAGTCATTTTTATTTTGGCTTTGTAGATATGTGAAATTTAAACTAAATTCTTTATCAAATAAAGAATTAAAAGACCCTCAAGCCTTGGCTGTAGTAAATTTAGCCTTAAGTAAGGGTGTTAAAAATATACAAGAGCTTGATGCTTATGTAAAAAAAGCAAGAAATGCAGGACTTAGCGGTGTAAATACATATTTTAATCCTTTGAAAAAACTTTATGAGTATTTGTTATTTTATAAGCTTTATTCACTAAAACAAATCGATGAAGAGCTTTTAGTAGAAATTTTAGCAAGTATTAGTGCTTCTTTGTCTGATGCGAGTAAGAAAAACTACCGTATAGCTGTGATTAATTTTTTTGCATTTTTAGATAAACAAAACGAAGAAGATCAAAAGGCGCACATTTTTGATATTAATCTTAAAAACTGGGCGGGTATAAGTGGTTCTAAGGGAGTTAAGCTACCTGAGTATATGAGTGAAGATGAAGTGAGTAAATTTTTAGATGCTATTGATAATACAGATTTTAAAAGTAATACCATACGCAATCGTTTGATTATTAAAATTATCATTTTTACAGGAATTAGGGTTAGTGAAGCTATTAATATAAAATTAAAAGATATTAGCGAAGAAAATGATCTTTATATTATACGCATTAGAGCTAAAGGTAATAAATACCGCGTTGTGATGATTAAAAAAGAGCTTATAGAACATCTTTTAAAAGATGTAAGGGTAAATTATCTTTCTTATGATGGACTTTTATTTGTCAATCGCAATGGCAAAGCCCTAACCCAAGCTTATGTTTCGCGTATAGTAGAACAAATTTTATTTAAAGCAGGAATTCGCAAGCAAAAAAACGGAGCTCATATGTTAAGACATACTTTTGCTACCCTACTTTATAAAAAACAAAAAGATTTAGTTTTAGTCCAAGAAGCACTAGGGCATGCGAGTTTAAATACTTCAAGAATTTATACGCACTTTGATAATGAAAAGCTAAAATTAGCTGCAGAGGTAGCCAAAAAACTTCACGATAGAACCTAGATAGTTTTATCTAGTATTTTTTAATCACTTATTCTTAGTGTTTTTTGGCATTTAAAAACACACTAAGAATAATCAAAGCAAAAGCAAAAAGATCAATCACACTATAAATAGTTCCTAAAAATAAAAAACTCATAAAAGCAGCAGCCACAGGTTCTATACAAGCTATCATACTAGCTTTAAAAGCTCCTATTAATTCAACTCCTTTTAAATATAAACAAAAAGCCCCTATTGTGCCTATAAATACAATCGCGCTCATAGCCAAAAAGGAATTTAAAGAAAAATCATGTTTTGGGATATTTCCTTGCAATAATACAAAAAGCAAAAAAGAAGCAAATAAACTAGCCAAACCCATGATTAAAAATAAGCCATATTTTGCTATGATAAGCCTAGCACTCAAAGAATAAAATGCCACTCCAAGAGCTCCAAAAAAAGCCCAAATAACACCTCTTATATCAAGTTTTAAGTTGTTAATATCTCCATTTGTTATAAGTAAAAATAAGGCAAAAAGTATTAAAAACAAAGCGATTAGTTCTATTTTTTTAGGTAAAATTTTATTTTTAAAACACATAAAAAGCATTATGATTAATGGTGCGTTGTATTGTATCATCGTAGCAGTTCCTGCATCGGTATAATAAATAGCTTTAAAATAACCATATTGAGTTATCAATAAACCAAAGATAGAAAAAATCAAAAGAGAGCTAAGTTCTTGTTTTTGCTTTAGCAATTTTAATTTGAAATTTTTTGCACCCAAAATTATTAAAATAACACCGGTAAAAAGCAAACGATAAAAACTTACCCATTCAGCAGAATAATGATTTTTAAACAAATACTCAGCCAAAACTCCACTTATGGCCCAAAATATCCCACCAAGTATGACTAGAAAAACTCCCAAAAAACACCTTTAATCTTATTAATTTATATAATATTTGTAGTAAAATATTATTATATCATTAAATGTATATATTTTAAGGAAAATTAATGACTTATTTAGAGATTGATGGTGTTGAAAAGTTAAATGGAGAAGTGATAATAAGTGGTGCAAAAAACGCTGCACTTCCTTTGATAGCTTCAAGTATTTTAGCTAAAAATGAAGTGCAAATTTCAAATTTGCCAAATGTAGCAGATATTTGCACCCTACTTTCTTTGCTTGAAAATTTAGGAGCAAATTATACTTTTAAAGACAATTTTGCAAAAATAAATACAAAACATTTAAATAAAACCATAGCAAAATACGACATCGTGCGTAAAATGCGTGCTTCCATACTTACCTTGGGGCCTTTACTAGCTAGATTTGGAAATTGCGAAGTTTCTTTACCGGGAGGTTGTGCTATAGGCCAACGCCCTATTGATTTGCACCTTTTAGCTTTAGAAAAAATGGGAGCTAATATTGAGATTAAGCAAGGTTATGTGGTAGCTAGTGGAGAGCTTAGGGGCGCTGATGTGATGTTTGATAAAATCACTGTTACAGGCAGTGAAAATATCATCATGGCAGCAGCCCTAGCTCATGGTAAAACTAGACTTTTAAATGTTGCTAAAGAGCCTGAAGTAGTGCAACTTTGTGAGGTTTTAGCTAGAGCCGGACTTGATATACAAGGCATAGGGTCTTCTGAACTTGAAATTTATGGCACAAGTGGAGAACTTTTAGAATTTAAACCTTTTGAAATCATTCCTGATCGCATTGAAGCAGGAACTTATTTGTGTGCAGGAGCTATCACTAACTCAAAAATCACTCTAAAAAAAGTCAATGCAAGCCATCTTAGTGCAGTTTTAGCAAAGCTAGAGCAAATGGGCTTTAGTTTTGATATTAATGAAGATAGTATTAGTATAAATCCTGCTAAAGAAATCAAACCAGTTGAAATTTTAACTAGCGAATATCCAGGTTTTCCAACGGATATGCAAGCACAATTTATGGCTTTAGCTTTAAAAGCAAATGGTACAAGTATTATTGATGAGAGATTATTTGAAAATCGTTTTATGCATGTAAGTGAGCTTTTAAGAATGGGAGCTGATATAAGGTTAAACGGGCATATTGCTACTATAAATGGCACTAAAGAGCTTTTGGGAGCTGATGTTATGGCTACTGATTTGCGTGCGTCTTCTGCTTTGATTTTAGCGGCTTTAGCAGCTAAAGGAACTAGTAAAATTCATAGAATTTATCATCTTGATAGAGGGTATGAAAATTTAGAAGAAAAATTTAAAAAACTAGGCGCAAGTATAAGAAGGCTTGAAGAATGAGAGATATTTTTGCAACTTTAAATTTTTTAAAAGAACAAATCAAAGCAAAAAATGAATTTCAAAGAGTAAATTTGACGCAAGCTTTGGGGCGTATTTTGTATGAAGATGTTTTTGTGAAAAAAAACCTACCCGCTTTTGATAATTCTGCCCTAGATGGTTATGCACTAAATTATACACATAAGAATGAATTGCTAGAAATAAAAGGAAGCATTTTAGCAGGCGATAAAAATGATTATATTATAGAAAAAAATGAATGCTATAAAATCATGACAGGGGCTAAAATTCCTCAAAATGCAAACACCATTTTAATGTTTGAAGAAGCTTTGCTTGAAGATGAAAAGCTCAATGCTAAAAACGCTAAAGAAAACAATGCCATCCGCTTTAAAGGTGAGGAAGCAAAGCTTGGAGAGCTTTTGTTTAAAAAGGGACAAAAAATCACTTCAGGCATGGTAGCTATGCTTGCTGCTCAAGGAATTTATGAGTTAAATGTCGTTAAAAAATTGCGTGTTGGGATTTTTTCAAGTGGAGATGAGCTTGTAGAACCTTGGGAAAATGCCGATGAATACAGCATATACAATGCAAATGCTTTTGGAATTTATGCTATTTTGCAAGATTATGCTGATGTTGAGTATTTAGGACTTATAAAAGATGATTTAAATGCATATAAAAAGCTTTTAGAAAATAAAGAATTTGATATGCTTGTAAGCAGTGGTGGAGCCAGCGTGGGTGAGGCTGATTTTATCAAACAAGCTTTACTTGAGTGTGATTTTAGCCCTATTTTTGAAAAAGTAAATGCTAAACTTTGTAAGCATGTAAAACTTTTTAGCAAAATCGATATGCTTTTTCTAGCCCTACCAGGAAATCCTTTGGCCTCTTTAGTTTCAACGCATATTTTTGCAAAAAATATACTCAATTTGCTTTATGGTAAAGAACTTTTGGAATTTGATAAAGCAAGATTGACTAAAGATTTAAATTTCAAAGGTCAAAGAAATGATTTTGCTTTTGGAAAATTAGTCGATGGGTATTTTAAACCAAGTGAAGCTAAATTTGGCTCAGGTATGCTAAAACCTTTATGTGAAAACACGCATATTTTAATCACGCAAATTGATGATACAAAATTAGTAAAAGATCAAGAAGTTAAAGTTTTAAAAATTTAATAGGGTATTGCACTACCCTATTTTGAATGATTAACTTCTTGCTTTATCTAAAGTTTTAAAAAGATTGTTTAAGATATTTTCTTCATTTTTTTGGTATTTGCTTTGGCGTAATTTCTCCCAAGCATATACGCTATAATCTTTAGAAATTGAACCTATATTTAAATCTGTATTACTAAAAGCATTGTTGTTATCTTTTTTATACTCTTTTTCCTCTTTGTCTTTAAGTGCATTAAGTGTAGCTTGAAATTCATCTGAAGATGTGTTTTTTTCTTTGATTTTTGTCATATTGTTTAAGGCTAGCGGACTATTTTTATCATTTACTTGCATGAGTTGCTCCTTTTAAAATTTAATAATCACAAGCAAAAAACATTCCTTAATTTTAAAAACTTGACAATAAAATAAAGTTTTGATAAAATCACACTCTACTTTCAAAATGCGGGAATAGCTCAGGGGTAGAGCACAACCTTGCCAAGGTTGGGGTCGCGAGTTCGAATCTCGTTTCCCGCTCCATTTTTTACACCCTAGTTTGACTCATGAGATTATTTAATCTATCCATTATAGAATTTGTATAAGAATTAATTGTGTTGCTTTGTGGTTTCCAACCATTAGCAAAATATTTTTTCATGTCGAAGTCTAATTGAGAATTTCCCATTGCTTCATTTTTTGAAATTCCATGTTCATAAAGATAAAGATGTATGTTTTGAAAACTTTCTTCAGCATAATACTTAAACAAAGACTGAAAATCGATTTTTTTTGTCATTATATCATCCAAGTGCATACTTGGGCTTCCAAAGCTTTCTTTTGCTCTAACTGCATTATGCATTTGTGCTTTTGGGTTTAAAGTGGTGTTTGGGCTATATAAAATACGCCCTTCTTGAGATTTTAAAAAACTCATAAATAAAGCTTCTTTAGGATAACTCCCATCTTCATTTTTTGGATAAACAGATATATCAGGCTTGAATTCATGCTCACCGCCTTTATTGATGTTGTTTAAGTCTTTCATAGATAGTCCTAGAGTTTCGGGCTTGATACCTGTTATTAACCCCCAAGAATCATCATAAATATTATTTGCCTCATTAAATTGCTCTGATGTTTTATATACATTTGAAATTTTTACATCAGAATAATCTACCAAGAATTTAATGCGTATATCATTATTTCTTATTGTGTCTGAATGTTGAAAGCCTATGCCATATCCATTATAAAACCCATCAATAGCATAACCTTTTGGCATAGAATTAATATCTGCTTCACTAAAGCTTATTTTATCATTTGGAAAACTTTGATCTAAAGCACTAGAAAAAATATTATAATATTGTCTTATAGTATCAGCCATATCTATATTTGTATAGTAATTTGAAATGCCTAGATATTCTTTTTCGCCCGCAATAATAGGATTGTTTTCAGCTACTCTATACAACTCATCTAAAGTAGATTTATGTATCTTAAAATCTTCAGGTAATCCCGCTGCTTTGTTAAAATCACTACCCATATAGCCACTAGAATCAACACTATAACCATAAGCCATAGAAGCAGGATTATTAGCTTGTCTATATTTTAAAGCATAAATAGAATTTTTAAAATCGCTTGATATATGATAATTAGGAGAATCGCTTTTAATACTATTTTGATTTAATATTGCTTCATTGAGTGCTAATGTTTGAGTATTATTACTTTGAATTTCAATTAATTTACTAGCATTTTGTTTAACAAAAGTATTTGCAAAATTTGTTTTTGAACTTGTTTTATTTTCTTTATTTGCTTTTGTTTGTGAAATAATAGAACCATAAGAGGAATTATCATTTATGCTAAATATACTCATTATGCAATTCCTTAGATTTAGATTTTGCCCTCAATCTTCAATCTTGCATTTTTACAAGCAAATTTTATTCCATTTATTTTAGCAATTTTCAACTAAATTCAAACTTTTTTTATGTATGATATATTAGTTTTAAATTTATTACAGAGGTTGTATTATTTGAGATATATTATATTGTTTTTATTTTTCTATACTTTAAGTTTTGCTTCGAATTTTGATGAAGTAAAATTAGCTTTGATTAAAGAATTTAAAATAAATTATCCGCAGTTAGAAATCATTTCTTTAGAACTTAACACTCAATCCAGTTTGCCTGCTGATTTTAATCAATATATTTTTTTAAAGCTAGGTAATCATAATTTTGATAGAGCCGATGGCTTTATAAAGGCTGAATTTAAAACTCCAGAGCAGTTTAAAAAAAATATATTTTTTAAGTATTTTTTAAAGGCAAAATTAGAAGTTTTACAAACCACGCGTCCTATTTCGCGTAATGAAAATTTAAGTCCTGCTAGTTTTAAAATTTTAAAAATTCCTTTTGATAAAGCTCCCCAAGGTGTATTAAAAAAAGATGAAATCGCAAATTTAATAGCCAAAAGCAATATAAGAGAAAATATGATTTTAAAATATAATATGTTTAAAACCAAAACCCTTATACAAAGAAATGATTCTGTTTATGGTATTATCAAAGATGGGGATTTAAGCATGATGATAGAATTAAAAGCCTTGCAAAGTGGGAATTTAAACCAAAGAATTCGCCTTAAAAATAAAGATGGAAAAGTCGTGCATGGTAAAGTTATTAGTAAAAATTATGTGGAGCTAAAATGAGAAAAATTTTAGTAGGTATTAGCGGAGCTAGTTCTTGCGAGCTTGGCTTTTTATTATTAAAACATTTAAAAGAAAAAGGACAAATTTATGCTATTGTGAGTAAAAATGCAAAAATAAGCTTTATAAAAGAAAATTCCCTTTTGCAAAATATAGACTTTTTGCAACACATAAAAGATAAATTTGAGCTTGAGCATGTAAATTTTTTAGATAATGAAGACATTAGTCAATGCGTAGCAAGCGGATCTTTTGGCATAGAAACGACTTTTATCACACCTTGCTCGATTAATACTTTAGCAAAAATTGCTTGCGGTATAAATGATACTTTACTTACAAGAGCTGCAGGAGTGGCTTTAAAAGAACGCAAAAAGCTCATACTTGGAGTAAGAGAAATGCCCTATTCTACTTTAAATTTAGAACAAATGGCTAAACTTTCTAGCTATGGAGTTATCATCTCTCCTCCTGTAATGGCAAGTTATGCTAAGATTGATAATTTAGAAAAATTATATGAATTTATCATAGGAAAATGGCTTGATTTAGCAAATATCGAGCATAATTTATACCAAAGGTGGCAATGATGGCTAGTTGTGTGTATCCAGGAACATTTGATCCTATCACTAATGGACATTTAGATGTTATCATTAGAGCTAGCAAGATGTTTGAAGAGGTGGTAGTTGCTATAGCTAAAAGTGAAAGTAAAAAGCCTATGTTTGGTCTAGAGCATAGAGAAAAAATGGTAAAAATTGCTACAAAAGACTTAAAAAATGTTAAAATTACAACTTTTGATAACTTACTAGTAGATCTTGCTAAAAATTTGCAAATAAATATTATTATAAGAGGCTTAAGAGCGGTGAGTGATTTTGAGTATGAATTACAACTTGGCTATGCAAATCACATGCTTTGGGAAGATTTTGAAACTATATATCTTATGCCAAATTTAAAAAATTCTTTTATTTCAAGCTCCATAGTAAGATCAATTTGTGCTCATAATGGTGATGTGAGCAAGCTTGTGCCAAAAGAAATTATACCTTTATTAAAGGAGAGAGATTGTATATAGCTTTTGAAGGGGTTGATTGTGTGGGTAAAAGCACACAGATAGAACTTTTAAAAAAATATTTTCATAATGCATTTTTTACTAAAGAACCAGGTGGAAGTGAGCTTGGAGTGCATTTGAGAAAAATTTTATTAGAAAGCAAAATACATTTTTCTAAAAAGGCTGAGCTTTTGCTTTTTTTAGCAGATAGAGCAAATTTAATCGACATGTATTTAGCACAAAATAAAAACAAACTTATCATTTCAGATCGTAGTTTTATTTCTAATATGGCTTATGCAAGATATGATTTTGATCAAAATATTTTATTTGAGTTAAATTCTTTTGCCACAGGCGGGGTTTTTCCGCAAAAGGTTGTGTTTTTGCATGGCTCTAAAGAGCTTATTGAACAAAGGCTTTCTAAAAAAGATCTAGATAGTATTGAAAAAAGAGGGGTTGAATATTTTTTAAATATACAAAATGCCCTAGAAGAAACTTTAGAGTTTTTAAAAACTAAGATAGATATAAAAATTTTAAAATTAGATGCTTCTTTGAGTATTGAAATTTTACATGAAAAAATTAAGGATTTTATAGATGATTAATGCTTTAAAAGGAATGAAAGATTTACAAGATGATCAAGCTACTCTTTATGAAAAAGTGGTAAAAACTTGTGAAGAAGTAGCTAAAAACTATGGTTTTACTTTTATTAATTGTCCGCATTTGGAACTTACTAAGCTTTTTAAAAGAAGTGTTGGAGAAAGCTCTGATATAGTTGGCAAAGAAATGTATGAATTTGTTGATAAAGCAGGCAATGAGGTGTGTTTAAGGCCTGAAGGGACAGCTGGGGTGGTAAGATCATACATAGAAGCTAAAATGGACAAGGCTCAAAGTGTTAAAAGATGGTTTTACCATGGCTCTATGTTTCGCTATGAAAGGCCACAAAAAGGAAGATTGCGTGAATTTCATCAATTTGGAGTAGAAAGCTTTGGTGTAGCAAGTGTATATGAGGATGCGAGTATTATTTTAATGCTAAATGAAATTTTTAAACGCTTAGAAATTCATACAAGCTTGAAAATTAATTCTTTAGGCTGTAAAGAATGTATGGGTGTATATAAAGAAAAACTCATAGCTTTTTTAAATTCTAAAGAAGGTTTTTGCGAAGATTGCTTAAGAAGAAAAGACTTAAATCCTATTAGAGTGCTTGATTGCAAAAATGATCATTGTCAAAGTTTAATCGAAAATGCACCAAAACTAAGTGAAAATTTATGCTCATGTTGTAAGAAAGATTATGAAAAATTGCAAAAACTTTTAAAAGAAAATGATGTTGAATTTGAATGTGATGAAAAATTAGTGCGTGGGCTTGATTATTATTCTAAAAGTGCATTTGAGTTTGTTAGCGATGAAATCGGTGCAAAAGCTGCCGTAGCAGGTGGTGGAAGATATGATAGATTGATTGAATATTTAGATGGTAAAAGTGGCTATGGTGTGGGTTTTGCTATGGGTATAGAAAGGATTATGGCTATTTTAGAGCAAAAACAAAGCGTAAAACCAAGAGAAGGAATTTATCTTTGTGCTATGGATGAAGCTTATATAGATACTATTTTTAAATTAGCAAATACTTTAAGAAAAAAACATAAGGTATATTTAAGCTATGAAGCAAAAAAACTTGCAAAGCATTTAAACCAAGCAGATAATGCTAATGCTGAAATCTTTTTGTGTATAGGCGAAGATGAAATGCAAAAAGAAGAGATTTTTTATAAAAATTTAGATAGTAAAGAAAATAAAAATATAAAATTAGCAAATTTGGAGAATGAGTTATGATTGATTATGGTATTAATATTTGGGGTGCAAATAATTTTATCATTGAAAATGGCAAAGTATGTGTAAATCATGGTAAAAAACCTGCCATTATAGATATAGTAAATACTTTGCGCGATGATGGTTATAAGGGGCCATTGTTGCTTCGTTTTCCTCATTTAATCCATAAGCAAATTGAGCAAATTTATAATAAATTTGCTAAAGCAAAAAAAGAATTTAACTATAAAGGTTCTTTTAACGCTGTATATCCTTTAAAAGTCAATCAATATCCAGGTTTTGTAAAAAATTTAGTTAATCTAGGTAAAGAATACAACTATGGCTTAGAGGCAGGAAGTAAGGCCGAGCTTTTACTAGCTATGGCTTATAATAATGAAAGTGCTCCTATAACAGTTAATGGCTTTAAAGATAAAGAACTCATAAATATGGGCTTTATAGCGTGTGAAATGGGTCATAATATCACTTTAACTATGGAAGGACTTAATGAGCTTGAAGCGATGATTGAAATTGCTAAAAATCGTTTTAAGCCAAAGCCAAATATAGGTTTAAGAGTGCGTTTGCATTCAGCTGGAGTAGGAATTTGGGCAAAAAGTGGTGGTATAAATTCAAAATTTGGTTTAACATCCACTGAGCTTATTGAAGCGGTAAATCTTTTAAAAGCTAATAAACTTTTAGAGCAATTTACTATGATACATTTTCATTTAGGCTCACAAATTACTGAAATTCATCCTTTGAAAAAAGCTCTAAATGAAGCGGGTAATATCTACACCGAGCTTAGAAAAATGGGGGCAAAAAATTTAAAAGCTATTAATCTTGGTGGAGGTTTAGCGGTAGAATACTCTCAGTTTAAAAACGAAACAAGCAGAAATTACACCTTAAGTGAGTATGCAAACGATGTTGTGTTTATTTTAAAAGGTATTGCAGAACAAAAAAAAGATTTAGAACCTGATATTTTTATAGAAAGTGGGCGTTTTGTAGCAGCTAATCATGCTGTTTTAGTAGCGCCTGTTTTAGAGCTTTTTTCTCAAGAATACACAGAAAGCAAGCTTTTATTAAAAGATAAAAACCCAAAACTTATTGATGAACTTTATGATTTGTATAAAAACATTAAAGCTTCTAATGCGCTTGAGTATTTACATGATAGCATTGATCATATGGAGAGTATTTTAACCTTGTTTGATTTGGGTTATGTGGATTTGCAAGATCGCTCTAATAGTGAAATTTTAGTACATTTGATTATGAGAAAAGCTATTTCTTTGGTGGGTGATCAAGCTGATTTATCGAGTTTGCAAAATGAAGTGCAAGAAAAATATTTAGTGAATTTTTCAGTATTTCAGTCTTTACCTGATTTTTGGGGTTTAGAGCAAAATTTCCCTATCATGCCACTTGATAGACTCAATAAAAAGCCAACTAGAAGTGCAAGTATATGGGATATAACTTGTGATAGCGATGGGGAAATTTCTTATTCCAAAGATAATCCTTTGTTTTTACATGATATTGATGTAGAAGCTGAAGATTATTTTTTAGGATTTTTCCTAGTGGGAGCTTATCAAGAAGTGCTTGGTATGAAGCATAATCTTTTTACACATCCAACCGAAGCTTGTATAAGTATTAATGAAAAGGGTTTTGAAGTAGAAAGCGTGCTAGAGGCTCAATCTATTTTAGATACCTTAGAAGATCTTGATTATGATGTGCATGCAATTATGGACAATATTAATGAAAAAATTTATGCTTCAAAACTTGTAAATGAAAATCAAAAAAAACATATTTTGGGTGAAATTTATTTATTCTTAAATGATAATGGATATTTAAAAAGCATAGGTTCTAAATGAGTATTTTTAAACTAATCAAAGAAGATTTTTCTATGCCAAAACAAAAAGATCCTGCATATAGATCTTGGGTGGAATTAGTTTTTAACTATCCTGGTGTTTGGGCTGTGGTAAATTATCGTTTTGCACATTTTTTTTATATCAAAAATTATAAACGCATAGCAAGAATGATTAGTGGAATTTCTCAGTTTTTAACAGGAGTTGATTTGCATCCTGGAGCTACGCTAGGTAGAAGGATATTCATAGATCATGCAATAGGTGTGGTAGTAGGTGAAACAGCTATAATTGGTAATGATGTGATTATCTATCAAGGAGTAACCTTAGGTGGTACAAGTTTAGATAAAAATACCAAAAGACATCCTACTATAGAAGATGGTGTGATCATAGGCTCTGGGGCTAAAATTTTAGGTAATATTACCATAGGTAAAAATGCAAAAATAGGTTCAAATGCAGTTGTATTAAAAGATGTTGGGGCAAATTTAACAGCTATTGGTATACCTGCTTATATTAAAGAATTTCAAATAAGCCAAAAAGAGAGAATTCAAAAACTAGAGGAAAGAATTAAATTTTTAGAAGAAAAACTAAATAAAGAGGACAAATGATAGCAATTACAGGTGGAGGCACAGGAGGACATTTAGCTATAGCTAGATGTTTATTGCAAAGTGCAAGAAAACAAGGCATAGAATGCATTTACATAGGAAGTGAAAATGGCCAAGATAGACTTTGGTTTGAAAATGAAAATGGTTTTTATAAAAAATATTTTCTAAGCTCTCAAGGCGTTGTTAATAAAAAAGGCTTAGCTAAAGTTCAATCATTTTTACATATTTTAGAACTTGCAAGAAAAACAAAACAAATTTTAAAAGAACATAATATTAAAGCAGTTTTTAGTGTGGGTGGATATAGCAGTGCCCCAGGCGCTTTTGGTGCTTTAATGGCAAATATCCCACTTTTAATCCATGAGCAAAATTCAAAAATAGGAAGTTTAAATTCACTTTTAAAGCCTTTTTCTAAAGCTTTTTTTACTGCTTTTGATGATCAAATTAACAAAGCAAATACTTTCTTTTGTCCTTATCCTATTAGCGAGATTTTTTCTCAAAAAGCAAGAGTGAGAAAAGAATTAAAAAATATTATTTTTCTTGGCGGCTCTCAAGGGGCTAAATTTATTAATGACCTTGCTTTAGAAAATGCTTTATACTTTAAAGAAAAAGACATAAATATCATTCATCAATGTGGTAAGAATGATTATGAAAGATGTAAAAAAGCTTATGAGGATTTAAATGTCAAAGTAGAGCTTTTTGACTTTGATAAAAACATTATAGATAAAATTTCTAAAGCAGATTTAGCTATATCAAGATCAGGTGCAAGTAGTCTTTTTGAGCTTAGTGCAAATTTACTTCCTTGTATTTTTATTCCTTATCCATATGCGGCTAAAAATCATCAATATTTTAATGCTTTGTATTTAAAAGAGCGTAATTTATGTGAAATTTTAACCCAAGAAGAAAAACATCAATTTTTAAATTTGGTAGAAAATTTCTCATTAGAAGAAAAATCTATAGCCTTGCAAGGATTAAAAAGTGAAAATGGCGCAGATTTTATGATAGAAAAAGCAAAACAAATGGGGTTTATTTAAATAAAATACTCCCCAAACGCACCATATTTGAACCACATTTTATGGCTAGTTCAAAATCCCCACTCATACCCATGGAGCAAATTTTTGCCCCGTGTTTTTGTAAAATTTCATAGATTTTAAAAGTTTGCTCAAAGCTTTCTTGAACTTTTTCCTCATCCATAGAGCCTATACACATAATGCCTGTAAGGTTTAAATTTTTACACTCTTCTTGTATTTGTAAATACTCTTCTATGGCCTTATTTTGCTCTATGCCACTTTTAGAACTTTCATTGGCAGTATTGATTTCTAATAAAGTATCTAATTTATAATCAAGTCTTTTATCTACGGCTTTGGCGATTTTTAAGCCATTGCAAGATTGCCAAAGTAATGGGTTTTGTTTGATTAAAAGATTGATTTTGTTACTTTGAAGATTGCCTATAAAATGCCATTTGATTTCTAAATCTTGAAGTTTTTCTTTTTTTAAAGCTAAAGCTTGGACTTGATTTTCTCCAAACTCTATAACACCTTGCTTAAAAAGCTCTCGAATTTGTTCATCTTGAACATACTTGCTAGCTGCTACTAAACGCACATTTTGTTTTATGGTTTTTTCAAAAATACTTTCTAAATTCATCTTTTCCTACATCAATTCATATAATTTTTTACGCTCACTTGAGCTTCCTATACCAAGTTGCATACGATATTTAGTGATAGTCCTACGCCCTAGTTGCACACTTGGGAATTCTTTTTGAGTGAGTTCAAGAATTTTCAAATCACTCAAAGGTTTTTTAGGATTTTCTTTTTTAATTAAATTACTAAGAAAATCTTTGATTGTAGCATTAGAAGTTTCGCCATCATCAACTGCGGTGGTAAAGAAAGATTTTAAAGGTATTAAACCTCTATCACAACTTAAGTATTTGTTTGCAATTGCCCTTGAAATAGTAGAAGCATTTCTTTCAAGATCTTGTGCTAAATCTTTAAGCTGCATAGGTTTGATGTCCCCACCCATGAAAAAATCATATTGATATTCTATAATCATAAGCCCTAGTTTATAAAGGGTAGCTTTACGCATAGCTAGTGCATCGATTAAATTTTTTGCATCTTTTAAATAAGCACTTAAAAACTCATGATCTAAACCATCTGCTTCAAAAGCAATTTCAGGATAATAATCATCATTAATTTTAATTTTAATTTCACCATTTTCTTGATAAATAAATATATCAGGAATGATTTCCATGCTCTCTTCAAAATACTCCAAAAAAGGTGGAATGGAGATTTTTTTAATTATAGCTATAGCCTTTTTATACAAAGGATCTTTGATAAAATCTTTTGCATTTTCTAAATTTAAAATTAACATTTTGCAAAACTCATAAAGCTCATCATCTAAGTCAAAATGTTCTAGTGCAAAAATAAAAGCTTCTTGATTGTCTTTTGCACCTACTCCAATAGGCTCAAGATACTTAAATCTTTGTCTGATTTTTTCTACTTCTAAAGGATCAAATTCACCTAAAATTTCTTCATCATATTCAAAATAACCTTCATGATTTAAACATTCTATGATTTTTTCAGCAATGGTTTGGGATTTTTTAGTAGGAAAAAATGGTGGTATGATTTGCTCGCTTAAAAGTTCATATACATTTTTTACTTCCAAGCTTTTTGCATCAATCATTTGCGTGGTGGTATTTTTACTAAAATACTCTTGATAATACTTGTTTTGATTGCTTGTAATGCTTGAGTTTTCTTTGATCTCTATAAAAGGATTTTCTTTAGCAAATTCATCTAAACTTTCTTTTAGATCTTCAATATTAGCTTGCAATATAGGAAGCCAAGATCTTAAGGTTTGTGATAGTTTTGCTTTTTGTGTTATAGAGGTTTTTTGTTTAAGCATTATTCAAGTCTAAACTCACTTCCAAGATAATATTTTTTAACATCTTCATTATGTGCAATTTCATTAGCATTACCGCTAGCTAGCAACCTTCCGCTTCTAATCACATAAGCTCTATCGCAAATTGCTAAAGTTTCTCTTACATTATGGTCAGTGATTAAAACACCTATATTCATAGCTTTTAAATCATTAATCAAACTTTGAATTTCACTCACTGCGATAGGATCAACCCCAGCAAATGGTTCATCTAAAAGTAAAAATTTAGGATCACACATAAGTGATCTTGCGATTTCACAACGCCTTCTTTCGCCACCGCTTAAGCTCATACCTTTTCTGTGCCTAATAGGCTCTATGCTAAGTAATTCTAGCATTTGTTCTATCTTTTGTTCTAATAAATTTTTATCCTTATATATTACTTGGGCGGCTAAAAGTAAATTTTCTTCTACGCTTAAGTCTTTAAAAACACTACTTTCTTGAGGTAAATACCCAATGCCAAGCTTTGCTCTTTTATTAAGTGGTTCTTTTGTGATATCTTGTGAGTCTAAAAACACCTGTCCACTTGTTGGTAAAATAAGCCCACATATCATATAAAAACTCGTAGTTTTTCCTGCTCCATTAGGCCCTAAAAGTCCTATAACTTCTCCACTTTGCACTTCTAGCGAAACATCGTGTATGATTTTAGTTTTTTTAATGATTTTTTCTAAATTTCTAGCTTCTAGCTTACTCATGTATTATATACTTTCTTTTATTTTCATAAGGAATGATTTGTAAAATTATATTAAAAATTTGATATTTATCTAAATATTTTTTTAATTTTTCATCACCCCACTCTACCAAATGCAAATCCTCTTCAAAAAAATTTTCAATCAAGCCATTTTTTAAAAGTCCATCAAAACCTTCTTGATAAATATCATAATGATACATTTTACCTTGTTGAAAATCATACTCTTGCATGATAGAAAATGTAGGAGAATTAAGCGTTTTTTCTACTCCAAGAAATTGAGCATAATTTTGTACTAAAGTAGTTTTACCGCTTGCTAAATCCCCTTGAAGTAAAATAACTCCATTTTTAGGTAAAATTTCACAAAGCTTATAAAGCTCATTTTGGCTTAAAATCATTTCTTTCATTGGATTTTTACCACATATTTTTCTTGCATAGCTTTTGGTATGCTTTTGGTTGTTGGTATATCTAAGACTTTATAGGTATTGGTATATTCTATAAATTTAATGCTTATTTCATCGCCAATTTTTACTTCTTTACTAGCTTTAACTACTTGATTGTTTATACTTACTACACCACTTTTACACATATCTTCTGAAATAGCACGACGCTTAGTAATATTAACTACATTTAAAAATTTATCTATTCTCATAAAAATATTTTATCAAAAAATACAAGAAAATGTTATAAAATGTCTAAATATTTTACATTATATTAAGCTAAATTCGTTAAATTTTACAATCATTTTTTTACAAAGAGGAAAGACAATGAAAAAAGATATTAAAAAAGTAGTTTTAGCATATTCTGGCGGACTTGATACAAGTATAATTTTAAAATGGCTACAAGATGAGTATAAATGTGAAGTAGTAACTTTCACAGCAGATATTGGACAAGGCGAAGAGCTTGAACCTGCTAGAAAAAAAGCGCTTTCTTTGGGTGTAAAAGAAGAAAATATTTTTATTCAAGATTTAAAAGATGAATTTGTAAAAGATTATGTGTTTCCTATGTTTAGAGCAAATGCTATTTATGAAGGAGAATATTTACTAGGTACAAGTATAGCAAGACCTTTGATAGCAAAAGCTTTAGTAGAAATAGCAAATAAAACTAATGCAGATGCTATTAGTCATGGAGCAACAGGTAAAGGAAATGATCAAGTGCGTTTTGAATTAGGTGCTTTGGCGCTAAATCCAAATTTAGCCATTATTGCTCCTTGGAGAGAATGGGATTTAAATAGCCGTGAAAAACTTTTAGCTTATGCACAAAAACATGGTATTGATATAGCTAAAAAGCCAGGTAAGTCACCTTATTCTATGGATGCAAATTTATTGCATATTTCTTATGAGGGTTTAGTACTTGAAGATCCTGCTGCTAAACCTGAAGCGGATATGTGGCGTTGGGTGAAAGATTTAAAAGAAACTCCAAATGAAAGCGAAGTGATAGATCTTGAGTTTAGTAAAGGCGATTTATGTGCTATTAATGGAGAAAAAATGTCTCCTGCGCAGCTTTTAGCAAAACTTAACGAGCTTGGTGCAAAACATGGTATAGGTCGTCTTGATATTGTCGAAAATCGCTATGTGGGTATGAAAAGTAGAGGTTGTTATGAAACCCCAGGTGGAAGCATACTTTTAAAAGCACACCGTGCTATAGAAAGTATTACTCTTGATAGAGAAGCAGCACATTTAAAAGATGAATTAATGCCAAAATATGCAAGTTTAATTTACAATGGCTATTGGTTCTCGCCTGAAAGATTAATGCTTCAAGCCTTAATTGATGAGTCGCAAAAATATGTAAATGGTAAAGTTAAACTTGAATTATATAAAGGTAATGTAATGGTAATAGGCAGAGAAAGTGCGAATGATAGCTTATTTAGCGAGGCTTATTGTACTTTTGAAGAAGATGCTGTGTATGATCAAAAAGATGCAGCAGGCTTTATAAGATTAAATGCTTTGAGATTTATCATCGCAGGTAAAAATGGAAGAAAATTTTAAAAAGGAAAACAATGAAAGTATTATTAATTAAAGATGTAAAAAGCTTAGGAAAAGCAGGAGAAGTTAAAGAAGTAAAAGATGGATATGGACAAAATTTTTTAATTGCCAAAGGTTTTGCCAAAGCTGCTACGCATGAAGTTTTAAAACAATATGAAGCAGAGCAAAAGAAAAAGGCTGAAAATTTAAGATTTGAACTTGCAAATTTGGAAAAATTAAAAGAGGAATTATCTAAAATCACTATTTGTATAGCTAAGCCTGTGGGAGCTAATGGAAGCTTGTTTGGTGGGGTTACTAAAGATGAAATCGCACATGCATTAAAAGATCAAAAAGGTATAGAGCTTGATAAAAAAAGCTTAGAATGTGATACCATAAAAGAGCTTGGTGTGCATGAAATTTCAGCAAAATTAGGCCATGCAATTCACGCTGTATTTAAGCTAGAAGTTAAAGGAGAATAATGTTTCACGCAACTACAATTTTAGCTTATAAAGGTAAAAATAAATCTGTAATTGGTGGAGATGGGCAAGTAAGTTTTGGAAACACTGTTTTAAAAAACAATGCAGTTAAAATTAGAAAATTAAACAATGGAAAAGTATTAGCAGGTTTTGCAGGAAGCACCGCTGATGCTTTTAATCTTTTTGATATGTTTGAAAAACTACTTTCTAGTTCTAAGGGTGATTTATTAAAAGCTGCAATAGATTTTTCAAAAGAATGGCGTAAGGATAAATACCTAAGAAAACTTGAAGCAATGATGTTGGTATTAGATAGAGATCATATATTTTTACTTTCAGGAACTGGAGATGTAGTTGAGCCTGAAGATGGTGCTATAGCCGCTATTGGTAGTGGGGGTAATTATGCACTTTCTGCTGCAAGAGCTTTAGCCAAACATTCAAATTTAGATGAAGAAGAATTAGTCAAAGAAAGCTTGCAAATAGCTGGTGAAATTTGCATTTATACTAATACAAATATTAAAACTTATGTAATTGAGGATGATAAATGAATTTAACTCCAAAAGAGATTGTAAAATTTTTAGATGATTATGTAATTGGACAAAAAAATGCTAAAAAAATCATAGCAATTGCTTTAAGAAATCGTTATAGAAGAATGCAGCTTAGCCCTGAACTTCAAGATGATATCATGCCAAAAAATATTTTAATGATAGGATCAACTGGGGTTGGTAAAACAGAGATTGCAAGACGCCTTGCTAAGATGATGGGACTTCCTTTTGTAAAAGTTGAAGCAAGTAAATATACTGAAGTTGGTTTTGTTGGGCGTGATGTAGAAAGCATGGTTAGAGATTTAGCTAATGCTGCTTTAAATTTAGTAAAAAACGAAGAAAAAGAAAAAAATAAAGACAAAATTAATGAATTTATAGAAAATAAAATTTTAGAAAAACTTTTACCACCTTTACCAAAGGGTGTTAGTGAAGAAAAACAAGAAGAGTATCAAAATTCTTTAGAAAAAATGCGCGTGAAATTAAAAGCTGGTGATTTAGATGATAGCACAATAGAAGTTGAAATTTCACAAAGCGTGTTTGATACTAATCCAAATTTACCACCTGAAATGGGTGCTATGCAAGATATAGTAAAAGTTATTGGCGTGGGTAATAAAAAAGTTAAAAAAGAAATGAAAGTAAAAGATGCAAGAATAGCTTTAGCTCAAGAAGCAAGTGAAAAAATTCTTGATATGGAAAGCATTAAAGGCGAGGCTTTAAGAAGAGCTGAAAATGAAGGGATTATTTTTATCGATGAGATAGATAAAGTAGTAGTTTCAAGCTCAAATTCAAACCGCCAAGATCCAAGCAAAGAAGGGGTGCAAAGGGATTTGCTTCCTATAGTTGAAGGTAGTACTATACAAACTAAATTTGGACCTTTAAAAACTGATCATATTTTATTTATCGCAGCAGGTGCTTTTCATTTAAGCAAGCCAAGTGATTTAATCCCTGAACTTCAAGGGCGTTTTCCTTTAAGAGTTGAGCTTGATTCGCTAGATGAGGATGCTTTATATGCTATTTTAACAAGACCTAAAAATTCATTACTAACACAATACATTGAGCTTTTAAAAACTGAAAATGTAGAGCTTGTTTTTGAAGATGAGGCTATTAGAGAAATAGCAAAAATAGCAAGCAAGGCTAATGAAGAAATGCAAGATATTGGCGCAAGACGCTTACACACGGTGGTAGAAAAACTTTTGGAAGATGTTAGTTTTGAAGCAGATGAATATGCTGGAAAAGTTTATAAAATAGATGATTTTAAAGTGCAAGTTAAACTTGGAGATATCATAGAAAATAAAGATTTAGCTAGGTATATCTTGTGAAAAGTGGCTTTATAAGCATAGTAGGTAGAACTAATGCAGGAAAAAGTTCTATCCTTAATTCTTTATTAGAAGAAAAAGTGGCTATGGTTTCTCATAAGCAAAATGCCACAAGAAGAAAGATTAATGCAATTATAATGCATGAGAATCATCAGCTTATTTTTATAGATACACCAGGCTTGCATGCAAGCTCTAAAGCTATGAATCAGCTTATGATTGATTTGGCGATTAAAAGCATTGCAGATTGTGATGTGATTTTATTTGTGGCTAGTATTTATGATGATATTAAAGATTATGAAAATTTTTTAAGTTTAAATCCTAAAGTGCCGCATATTGTATTAATCAATAAGGTTGATTTGGTAAAAAAAGAAGTCTTACTTAAAAAATTAAGCGAGTATTCTCAGTTTAACTCACATTTTAGCGCCATTATCCCCTATTCTGCTAAGCAAAAATTTTATAAAAAAATTCTCTTAGATGAGATGATTAAGTATTTGCCTGAACATCCGTATTATTTTGATCCTGAGTTTATTACTACCACAAATGAAAAGGATATCTATAGAGATTTTATTTTAGAAGCCATATATGAAAATTTAAGTGATGAAATTCCTTATAGCACTGAAGTAAAAATAGAAAAAATCAAAGAGCTAGAGCAAATTTATTATATTAACGCCATCATCATTACAGATAGTAATTCTCATAAAGGAATGATACTAGGTAAAGATGGAGCTACAATTAAGCGTATAGGTAAAGAAGCTAGGATGAAGATAGAAAAATTAGCGCAAAAAAAGGTAATGCTAAAATTGTTCGTTCAATTAGAAAAAAATTGGCATAAAAACGAGCAAAATCTCAAAAAAATCCTTTATGATGAGTAAAAAAATCATCAAAAAAGATTTTCTTACTTATGAAAAACTTTTATATGTAAAACTTACAAATCCTATTAGTGAAGATGAAATCTTAAAAAAGAGCTTTGAGGAACTTGGTCTTAAAGATGATTTTTCATATGAGCTAAAGTATTTTCAAGATAAATCTTTTACTCATGTATTTTTGTGCAAATATGAAGATATTTTAGATGTTGATTATGTAATCCCAGAACCCCTGCTCTTTGAAGTGTATTTTAGGAATGATACAAATAGTGAAAATCTTGCATTATTATTTAAGAAAAAATACATAGTTTTAGTGGAGTATTTGGGATGTGAATTTCAAAATTGCAAAGTTATGCCATTAAATACTTATAGTAAAATATATGATGAAAAATTAAAAAATACATATAAAAACACCATAAGTATAGACGATACTCAAAATCTTAGCAGTTTTGATAAATTTAATAGTAATATTTTCTATCAAAAATTATTAAAAAAATGTGATCGAGTTAAAATTAATTTTGCCAATAAAGCAAAAATAAATCATTTAAAATCTTTTAGTTTTAAAATTTTATTAGCTTTTACATGCGGGATTTTACTAGCCTTAGTTTATCCTTTGTATTTATATACGCAAAAATCATTTTATGAAAAAGAAAAAATAAAATATGAAAATTTAATCAAAAATCAAGATGATATCTTAGAGCAAGCAAAAATAAATCAAAAACAAAATCAAGAAGTTGAAAAATTACAAGAAAAAAATGAACAAAAAATTGATTTGTTACAAAAATTTTATGCAAATACGCTCTGCTATAAGGATTTTTATAATTTTTTAAAAGTCTTAAATTCTCATCAAAGTTATATAGAAGCTTTATATATAAAAAATAATGATTTTATCATAAAGCTTAATAAAGATTATGATTTTTATGATGATTTTAAAAAATATCATTTCGTGTTAAAAAGTAAAGAGATTAACGATGAAAAAATTACTCTTGTTTTTGAAAAATCTTTATGAAAATTTAGAAAATATCTTTACGAGATTATCTAAACGCGAATTTATATTGACTTTGATAATGGCTTTTGTATTTGGTTTTTTTATAATCTATATGAGTATTTTTGAGTATTTCGAAAAACAAATGAAATTATCAAAAGATGAGTTATTTATTTTACAAGCAAAATATAAGCAAAAACAAGAATTGATTTCTGATTTTAAAGATGAAAAATTGCAATCTTTTGATAATGAAATATCCTTAGAAGAAAGCAAAGATTATCAAAGTGTTTTAAAAAATATAGAAAAAAATCTCACTAAAATAAGGTTTTTACAAATCCAAAGTCATGAAAGTCAAGATCAGTATTTTACTTATTATGATTTAAGATTGAGTTTTAATGGTGATTTTTATTTCTTAATGCAATTTTTGCAAGAACTAGATCCTTATATAAAAGTCAAAAATTTAGAGCTTGTAAAATATGAAAATGAATTAAAAATTACATTAAATCTTATTTTTACTCTAGTATAAAAATGATTTTTTTGATAAAATTTACCTAAACATGGCAAGCGATCGCTTCTTTTGAAGAGGAAAGTCCGAGCTGCAATAAGACAAGGATTCCATCTAATGGATGGCTAGGGTAACCTAAGGGAAAGTGCAACAGAAAGAAAACTACCATATTATATGGAAAAGGTGAAACGGTAGAGTAAGAGCCTACCAGTAGCTTTGGTAACAAAGCTAGCTATGTAAACCCAATCCGCAGCAAGAAGGGGTGGTTTTAGTCTTATATTATAACCCTTCGCTTGAACTTGTTTGCAAAAACAAGTCTAGATAAATGATCGCTCTTGACAGAACTCGGCTTATCGCCATGTTTTATTTCATATAAGCAGATGCTTTTTTGAGTTTTTGTAAATTTTTTGCTACTTCATCTTGCTTTTTTTTCATAAAAGCTATTGCCTCATTAGTAAGAGCCAAAGCCTCATTGGGACAATCTTTAAAGTCAGGTTTTTCTATGAGTTTAACTATTTTTTCCACATCTTCAGTATATACAGCTAGTTTAAACTCATCTATCCATTTTTTTTCACTCATTTTTGATGAACTTCTCTCCAAGCCTCTAACAAGCCTTTGACTACATTGATAACTTCATCTACTCTTGCTTCACTATTTTCTATATTTGCCAAAGAAAGAAGTTGCAATTCTCTAGTGTATAGGCCACTTAAGTAGTGTGCTATTTCTCCGCCTTTTTCATAATCAAGGCAATTTAACAATTCTATAAAAATAGCACTAGCTCTTTTTACATAATACACTCTTTCTTCTATATTTCCATTTTGAATAGCTATTTTTATCCTACTTGCAAAGCGTAAAATCCCACTATATAACATCTCTATAAGTTTTTCTTGGGATTCTACACCAGTTTGATTTTGTGAATACGCATTATATACTGCACTATTTAGCATTTAAATCCTCTCTATTTTTTAAGAATTTTGATTATTTGCTGCATTAATCATATTTGTAATAACACTTGCTTGGTTATTTAATTTTGCAATTATACCATCATATGCAGCCCATCTTGACCACATTGTGTCATATCTGCTTTCTATGGATTTTTTAGTATTTTCTATAGTTTCGTTTAGATTTTTTGATTCTTTAGTTAAAGAGTCTTTATAACCCCCAAAAGAACCATCAGAGCTCATCATCTCGCCCATAGTGTTTTTTAATACCCCAAAGGTTCCAGTTTCTTCTTTATAAACTGAATATATAGTTTTTGGACTTAAGCCAAATTTTTTCAAAAAGTCTTTATCACCTTGAATTTCTAGGTTACTTCCTGATGTTCCTTTGATTTTAAATTGAATTTGTTGATCATTGCTGCCTTGGTTGATAATTTGAAAACTAGCTTCTAAGCCTTCTAAGCCAAAACTATTTATATGATCAACTAAATTTTGGGCTTTTTCTACATCATCTTTTCCAGTTAAAGTAAAAGGATCTCCATTGGCGGTTTTACCTAAATCTATAGTTTCATCATTGTAAGTAATAGTAAATTTACCTTGTTCAAATTTTATTTCACCTTCATCAAATTTGCTAATTTTATCTCCTACCAAATCAATGTCTTCAAAGCCATTGTGTCCTACGAAAAATTTCTCAGCCATTTCAGGATCTTCGTTAAATTTAGCATTAAATTTTCCAGAGTCAAAGGTTAAAACCCCATCATTTAAAGTCAAACCATAATCAGCTAAAGATAAACTTACTTTTGAAGAAACTTTAACACCATCTGAAGTATCACTATCTCCAACTGTGATTGTTCCATCTACTGTGATAGTTTGAAGCAAAATATTGTTAATTTGTGATTTTATATTATAAATCGAGCTTACACCTACGAAATTTCCTTTTGTCCCTGCATCAGGATCGTATTTTGTCGCTGCATTAAGATTGATCATCAAATCATTATAAGCAGTAGCTAAACTTTCTAAAGATTGTGCTATGGCTTCAGTATCTTGAGTAACATTGAAGCTAATTTCACCCTTTTGTTTAAGCTCTAGGGTAATATCAGGTCCTATATCTGTGATGGTATTAGTTGGTCTAGTCATTTTAACACCATCTACACTAAAGATAGCATCCATACCTTTTTGGATATGATTTTCATTGTTTGAAGCTACATTGTAGCCCTGTGGTGTGCTTGTATCTAAGGTAATGCCAAATTTACTACTTAATAATTTTGTGGCTTTTTCATCTCTAGTATAATTAGCTTGATCTATATTGCCATCAGCATCAGTTGCATAGCCACCATCAAAAAGACTTAATTCACCACCATTAGTAGCTCTAAATGTAAAAGCTTCCCCCTCAAAGCTTAATTCCACTTTTCCATTAGTTTGTTTTTTTAAATCTTCTGCTAAGCTCTTATAAGTAGTGTTCTCGTCTATATCAATAGTAAATCTATCATATCTTTCACCATTTTTAATAACAAAAGTAAAAGAAGTACTTTCTTCTCCTGGACTAAGTAATTTATCTTCAGGCTTTCCGCTAAATGTTCCACTTATTTTATCTTTTTCATTTCCAGCGTTTTGGGGTCTAAAACCATACAAACCACCCGCACTAATGCTATTTTTATCAAGCCCCCAACCCATAGCATTTAATAGATCTTCATCACCTGAAAAAGAGATATTATTTTTAGTTCCTGTTTCAGTGCTTTGCACTACTAAACGATAAGGATTGTCTCTATCTCCGGTATTTACTAGCTTAGCTTCTATTTTACCACCTGTGGCGGAATTGATTTTTTCAGCAAGTTGGGCTACGGTTGTGCTTTGATCAATTTCTATTTTATAGTCTTTTCCATCTTGGGTAATAGTAAAAGAAGCTTTACCATCTGTTCCTTCTATACCAAGACTTTTCATTACAGAGGCAGTTTTATCTTGGAAGCCATTGCTTTGATAAACATCTTTTTGAGCAAGTTGATCGACTATGACTTTCATATTTGAAAGATTAGATAAAGAGCCTACAACCAAGCTAGCAGCAGCGCTATCGCCACTTACACTAGGAGAAACTTTCTTTTTGTTAAATTGAGAAGTATCGCCAAGACTATTTACAGCAGTTTGAAAAGCAAGTAGTTTAGCTTCAAGCTCTGCTAAGTCTTTTTGTCTTGAAGTGTTAGTTTCAAGTTGCGTGTTATAAAGCTTTAAGTGAGCATTCATTTCTGCTTCTTTAAGCTTATTAAGTGTATCGCTTGTTAAAACTCCTGAACCTATACCTAAGCTTCCTAAACTACCTACTGCCATGATTAACTCTCCTTATCAAAAATGGTGCCAATAACACCTTTAAAATGTTCTATTAATTTCATAACTTCTTCACTAGGAATTTTGCGTATTAACCTACCTGTGTCTTTTTCGGTGACATTTACATACATTTCGTTTATTTTATCATTATACGCAAAACGCACATTTGTTTCCAATGTCTCCATTTGTCTATTAAGTTTTTCTGTTGCGTTTTTTAATTTTTCATTTAAATTCTCATCTTGATCATTTAAATCAACCTGTTGCTTATTCTCTTGAGATGGCTTTTCAACACTTTTTGTGTTAAAATGAGTTATATTTGTATCCCTTTGAATATTGCTAATGTCCATTTTAAACTCCTTTTTAAAAGACTCTAAAACACACTATCGACACAATTTTAAAAAACTTAATATTTAAATTAAAAATATATATATTTAATAAGCAAAAAGTGTTCTCAAAAAGTTTAAAATTAAAAAATTTCAAACTTTTTGAAGAATTTTTCATCATTTACAAGTAATTTTTTTGCAATAAGTCTGTCTATAACTTCTTTGGAGCAATTTGTCATTAAAGGCCACTCTTTATGATAATCTTCTAATGATCCTTTATTTGTCGCATCAATTGCAACACAATCTTTTTTGATAAATATATCTCTTTTTGCATCGATATTATTTACCACACGCCAAATTAACATATAAGGATTTTCCAAAATAGCATCTGAATCTAAAAAAACTAAAATTCTAAAATGTTTTTTATAAATTTGTAGTTTTTCAAAAATTTGAGCAATTTTTTCTTTTTTATCAATTAAGATCACACAAATTGGAGCAAAGGTTTGGGTGTAAAATTGTTTTAATTTTAAAATATTTTGATCTTTTTCTTTAAAAAGTGAAAACAAAGTTTCATCACTTAGAATTTCAAGTTCAACTTTTTTCTCATCGCCACACGCATCAAGCCCTGCTTTGCCACCGTAACAATAAGTGCTTGAAGCATGATCGAGTTGATCACAAATTCCTTCACTAATAAGTAATTTTTCTTCATCAAAGCGATTAAGTATATAAGGTATGAGCTTGTCATAATCTTGCAAGCAAGGTGCATTTTCATCGACAAAAATAGCATGTTTTACAAAACTCATTTGCCCTACTCCCCAAAAAGTATGCATTACTTGTTTTGCATGAGCTGGATATTTTGCTTCTATTTTGGCTAAGATTAAATTATGAAAAACTCCATTTTCAGGCATGTTATAATCTATCAAATCAGGTGCGTTAGTTTGAAGTAAAGGTAGAAAAACTCTTTCTGTGCCAAGCCCCATGTATTTATCTTCTAAAGGCGGTTTTCCTACAACCGTAGCTTGATAAATCGCATTTTTTTTAGCAAAGATTTTTTCTACTTTTAAGACAGGACAAAGTTCAACAGGAGTATAAAAGCCTGTATGATCTCCAAAAGGCCCCTCGGGTGCAAATTCATTTGGATCTACAAAACCTTCAATCACAAAATCACTATCATAAGGCACATAGAGGTGATTGCTTTTGCATTTTGCCAAAATAGCAGGTTTTTTCTTAATAAAACCATAAAGTAAAAGTTCAAAAATACCTTTTGGTAAAGGCGCTTGAGCACACCAAATATATAAAGGATCTCCACCTATGGCTATACTTACTGGCATTTTTTGATTTGCTTTTTTATACTCATGAAAAAAATGGCTCGCGTCTTTGTGAATTTGCCAATGCATAAGCAAGGTTTTTTCATCAACTACTTGCAAGCGATACATTCCAAGATTATTTTGTTTTCCATCTATGCTTTGAGTATAAACTTGCCCCATAGTGATAAAAGGTGCAGCGTCTTTTTCCCAAGTTTTTAAAATAGGTATTTCATATAAAGAATTTAAGCTTTTGTAGTTAAATTCTCCATCTTTTTTGATGCGTTTTGGTGGGATATTTTTTAAATCAAGCAAGGTTTTGAAAAAATTTAATTTCGCACCAAAGCTTTGCGGTATGTGCATTTTAAGTAAAGAGCTAATTTCTTTAGCTACATCTTCATAATCTTTTCCAAATGCTAAATTTAAAGCTTTTTTGCTGCAAAAAGTATTTAATAATACAGGATAATCGTATTTTTTGCCATTTTTTACTGCATTAGTAAAAAGCAAGGCTTTAGAGTCTTCTTTTTTAACTTCTATATAAGCTAAATGTGCCATTTCAAGTTCTACATCTACTGGCTCATGGATGGTTTTTAATAAATTATTTTTTTCTAAAAGCTCTACGAATTTTTGCATTTATATCATACTCTCTGCTTCTTTTAAAATTTCTTTTGCACCTTTTGCTATCATTTCTTTGGCTAAAAGCTCGCCTGCATTTGAGTAATTTTGCTTATCAATTACTCTTTTTTCTTTTAAAATTTTACTTGCATCGGGTAAACCCACTATGGCGCGAATTTCTATTTTTTCATCAATGATTTTTGCATTAATTCCTATAGGTACTTGACAACCACCTTCTAGGGTTTTTATAAAATCTCTTTCTATATAAGTTTCTACAAAGGCATTTTTATCGTTTAAGCATTCAAGGTATTTTAAAATTTGTTTATCATCAATGCTTTCTATACCTAAAGCTCCTTGAGAAGCTGCAGGTATCATCTCATCAAGCTCAAAAGCCCTAATGTACTTTATTTCTTTATCTAAACCCAAGCGTTTAATGCCAGCTAGAGCTAAAATAATAGCATCAAATTCCTTAGCTTTAAGTTTTTCTAAGCGTGAGTTGATATTACCTCTTAGAGAAATGATATTTAAATCAGGTCTTAACGCTAAAAGCTGCATTCTTCTTCTAAGACTTGTAGTGCCTACTTTTGCACCTTTTGGAAGAGCATTTAAGTTTTCATAATATTCACTTAAAAAAGCATCATTTACCACTTCTCTTTTTGAAATAGCAGCTAAAACTAAGCCATCAGGAAAGAAGCTTGGCACATCTTTTAAGCTATGCACAGCTAAGTGTGAATCACCTCTTAACATACTTTCTTCAAGTTCTTTTGTAAAAAGTCCTTTTCCACCTATTTTAGCTAAAGGAGAATCAAGTAAAACATCACCTTTAGTTTTAAAACCCTCTAAAGAAATTTCTAAATCAGAATGTGTTTGTAATAATTTATTTTTTATATACTCACTTTGCCATAATGCAAGTTGGCTTTTTCTTGTTGCGATGATTAATTGCATTTTTTATGCTCCTGTATGATTTCTACATCTATGATTTCTTCTTCGTTGTTTGTTTGATGATATTTTCTTTTTTGTTTTGTAAATAATTTTAATATCATCATAAAAAATAAGAGTAAAATTCCCAAAAATGTACTTAAAATTCCTGGTATTAAAAGTAAAATTCCAACTATAGTTAAGGAAAATAATTTAATCATACCAAATAAATTAGTATTGGCATTTTGCATAGTTATGAGATTTGTCCAAGTCTTTGCTAAAAACATTGCTCCTAAAAACATACTTGCAAAAACTATCATAAAAAAATTTAAAAAACCAAAAAAGACTATAAATAAAATACTAGCAATCAATTCTAAAATCAAAAAAGCACTTAAATTTGTTTTTGCTATCATAAAATTTTCTCTAAGTGTGAAATTACTTCTTGGGTTTTTAAAACTTGTTTTTCTAGAGTATTTCTATGGATTAACTCTACTTCATCGCTTTCTAAACCCTTACCTATAACTAAAGCATAAGGAAAGCCCATTAATTCAAAATCATTAATCTTTACACCAAAACGCTCATTTCTATCATCAAACAAAATTTCTTTATCTTTAAAATGAGTATAAATTTGCTCGGCAAATTCCATAGCTTTTGTATCTTTTATATTAGAAACGATAATATCTAAAACAAAAGGAGCTAGAGTTTTATTCCAAATACAACCTTTTTCATCATGGCTTGCTTCTATGGCAACAGCTACTAAACGGCTCACCCCCATACCATAACAACCCATAGTGAAAAATTGAGCTTTACCATTTTCATCTAAATAGCTTGCATTCATTGCTTTTGAGTATTTATTTCCAAGTTTAAAAATATGTCCTACTTCAATACCTTTGCTTTGCTTAAGCTTGTGCTGACATTTTGGACAAAGATCATGCTCTTTAACTGCGGCAAGATCTTTAAAGCGTTCTTTATTTAAATTTACAACATTGATTCCAACCAAATGATAATCTTTTTTATTTGCTCCAATAATCATATTTGTTTCATTTTCAAGCTCATGATCAATATAAAAATCAACTCCATTTAATCCTACAAAGCCAATAAATCCTGGCACTAAACCTGCTTTTTCTAATTCTTCTTCACTTACATCGGCCAATTCTAATGCATTTGCTGCATTTAGTGCTTTAACTTCTTGCAGTTCATCATCGCCGCGTATAAAAAATACTACAATTTTTTCTTCATTTTCATAAATAGCTTTTTTAGCAATAGCTTTAACAGTATAGTAAGGATTAATTTTAAAAAATTCTGCTAATTCTTCTATAGTTTTTACATTTGGAGTGTGAAATTGTGTAGCAAAGTCAGCTTCTGGTCTTTCATCTTCGCAACTTTTTTTAGCTCTTTTTGCTGCTTCGATATTTGCAGCATAATCACAATGCTCACATAATAATATATCATCTTCACCATTTTTAGCCAAAACCATAAATTCTTTTGAACCACTTCCGCCAATAGCCCCGCTATCAGCTTCAACAGCTCTAAAATCAAGCCCTAATCTTGTAAGAATTTTACTATAAGTTTCATGCATAAGATTAAATTCTTTATCTAAATCAGCTTCATTGCTATGAAAACTATAGCCATCTTTCATTAAAAATTCTCTACATCTTAAAAGTCCAAATCTAGGTCTAGCTTCATCTCTAAATTTAAGTCCTATTTGATATAAATGCAAAGGAAGTTGCTTGTAAGAATTTACTTTATTTCTAACCAAAGCTACTATGGCTTCTTCATGGGTTGGTCCTAAGACAAAATCATTTTCTTTTCTATCTTTAAAGCGTAAAAGCTCTTTACCAAAAATATTAAATCTTCCACTTTCTTTCCAAAGTTCAGCTGGGGTATTAAAACTTAAATTTACTTCTAAAGCTCCCGCTTTATCCATTTCTTCTTTGATGATATTTTTAATCTTATCTAAAACTCTTTTTCCTAAAGGTAAAAAATTATATAAGCCACTTCCAATTTGTTCTACAAAAGCACCCTTAACTAAAAATATATGACTTGGTAGGGTAGCATCTTTTGGATTTTCTTTTGTGCTTATGGCATAAAATTTACTAAATTTCATGATTATTCTCCAAATTAAATTCACATTTATAGAAGTTTAAACCTTCCATGCTTTCATTTTTTAAATCAAACACATAACGCATGGCATTTACAACAGAGTCATTTTGCATAGTTCCACTTAGTTTTTTTAAATTTACACTAGGATGATGTAAAAATGCATTCATCACCTGTCTTATAAGCTTTCTTGCTTCTTCATGATTTGAGTGTTTTAAATATCCTTTATCTATGGCCTTTTGTAATTGTTCTTTAGCGATTTCATCAGCTTGCAAGCGTAATTGCTTAACCAAAGGTAAGGTTGCTAGTTTGCTTAGATGTTGGAAAAACTCATTTGTCATAGTGCCTACTATAGAATAAGCAATCTGGGCTTGATGTTCTCTTAGTGTTAAATTTTTTCTTACAACTTCTTCTAAATCATCAACAGCATAAACTATATTTTTTTCATTTGCTTTTACATCAATATCCCTAGGCACTGCTATATCAAAAAAATATCTTTTATAATCTTTTTCTTCTAATATGTCATTAGTTATGATAGCATGTGGAGCATTTGTGGCGCTAAAAAATATCTCATATTTATTTAATGCTTCTTTTAAATTTGCGATACTTTCGCAATTTGCATTTTCGCCTAAATCCTCACAAAGTTTTTGGGCATTTTGTATATCTCGATTTAAAATCAACACTTTAGCTTTAGCATTTAACAAATGCTTACAGGCTAACTCGCTCATTTCCCCTGCACCTACTACAACTGCAGTTTTATTTTCTAAATTTATAAGCTCTTTGGCTTTTGCTACCGCTACTGAAGCAACCGAAATAGGATTTTTGGAAATTTCAGTTTGATTTCTAATATTTGCTGCGCATTTAAAAGCATAATGGACTGCTCTAGTTAAATGCACACCACATCTTTGTTCTTGTAGAGCAAATTTATAAGCATCTTTTAATTGTCCAGCAATTTGTGTTTCTCCAATAACTAAACTATCAAGTGAGCTTGCCACAGAAAATAAATGATGGATAGCCCCACTATCTTCATAAAAATCAGCTTTTGTGCTTAAATTTTCTTTATCAACCCCACAAAGTAAACTAAGTGTTTTTAAAATATGTTCATTGATACTTTCAATTTCTCCGATAAAAAGAAAAATTTCAACTCTATTGCAAGTGCTAAGCACTAAACTTTCTAGAATTTTATTATTAGTATGGATTAATCTTAATAATTCTCTTTTTTTATCTTCATTGGAAAAGGAAAGTTTTTCTCTAGTAGCAATATCTGTATTTTTGTGCGTAAAACTGATACAATAATAATGCATTAAAATTCCCTTTCTATCATACTTTTAATAATATCTTCTAAATCTTTTATATTGTATTTTTCTATGGCTTTTAAGGCATTATTTGCATAGGTGTTTAATTCTTGACCAATTTGATTAAAAATTTCATGCTCTTGCATTTTATTTTTAATCCAAGTAAGTTCATCTATATTTAAATCTTTCTTGTAATAAGACTTAAGTATTTCTTGATCTTGTGGATTTAATTTTTCATATAAATACATATAAGCAAGGGTAGTTTTACCTTCTTTAAAATCATTCATGGCGGGTTTGCCTAAGGTTTGTTCATCGCCTTTGATATCTAAAATATCATCTACGATTTGAAAAGCCAAGCCCAAGTTTTTACCATATTCTGCAAAATCATCTTCATTTAAATTAGCAAGTATAGCCCCACATCTTGCACTAGCTTCGATTAAAACGGCTGTTTTGTTATATATCATTTGCAAATAAGCGTTTTTATCGGTATTGAAAGTTTCGCTTAAATTTACATCCATTAATTCGCCAATGGAAAGCTTTACAACAGCATTGGAGATGATTTTTGCTAATTTTAAATCTATTAAAGAAAGTTCATAGAAGGCTTTTGAGTATAAAATATCTCCAAGCATGATAGCATTTTTGGCTCCAAATTGTTCATTGATAGATTTTACACCTCTTCTTAATTTTGCTTCATCAATCACATCATCATGCAATAAGCTTGCAGCATGGATTAATTCTATAATGGCACAAATTTTATAACTAATATCGTTTTCACTAGCTATTTTTAAAAGTAATTTTGAGCGTAATTTTTTACCGCCTTGAAGTTTTGAACTCATTGTTAAAATAGGCTTGTAATTTAATTCAGATAAAAATTCATGCATATATTGATCTATCTTTTGCACCATGCTTTCCTTAATTTTCTTATAATTATATTTTATTAAATTTTACTTTAGTTTTGATTAAGAGTGACTTTTCTAGGATCTAAAAATTCCACTTCTAATCTTTTATCTCTATCTTCTATGTAGATAGTGAAAATAGCCTCACCTTTTTTAAAATCACTAAATTCAAGTATTAATCTTGCTCTATCTATGTGTGGATTTTTATAATCAGGCACTAAAGTTTGATCTACCCAATTTAAATTTCTTCTTAAAGACATTACAAATTGCCTAGGGTATTTTTTATACCTTGAATGAACGATGATATTAGTTTGATCAAATAAAGTCCATGAAAAGTCAAAATAATAAATCTCATCAGGATAATCAATTTCTTTTATTTTTACACTTGCTTTTTCATCTTTACTTAAGGTAAATTTATAAGTATAATCAAAAAATACTTCAGCTTTTAAAAAATTAAACATCAAAAATAAAGATAAAAATAAACGCAAAATCAACCCTCATGCCCTAAAATTTCAGCACTTAAGCCTATATAAAAATCATTTTTTCTCTCATCTATTAAGAGTGAATTTTCCATTTGAAATTGTGCTACATCATTTTCATTTAAATTATTTTTTTCTAAAAGCTCTATCATAGCGATATGATCGGCTAATAATTTTTCTAAAACATTTTCTAATGCACCTAAATTTGCATATTTTATTGTTTCGATAAATTTTTCTTTAGGGCTTTTTGCAAACATTTCATCAAAAATATCCATTTTTAACCTTTTATGTAAGTTTGAATTTTTTCTATTAAAGTAGTTTTATCGTTAGCTTCATCTAAGTCTTTAATTTCTTTTTGCCAAGAAATATGTATATAATCCATCTTAGCATTTTTAGCACAAAGTCTGTCTTTTAAGCTATCGCCTATGAAAATACTTTTTTCATATTTTGCTTCATCTGCGATTAATCTTAGCATCGTAGGATCAGGCTTAGCTTCTATACCATAACTAACACCTAGTATTTTATCAAAATATAAAAGAATGTTTTGTTTTTTTAAAATAGGTACCAAGCTTTCTTGAGGTGCATTTGTGGCTATAGCTAAATAGCAATCATTTTTTTTACAAAATTCCAAAACCTCAAGCACACCATCAAAAAGCACCACGCTTTGATCATAATGCTTAATAAAATACTTCTCATAACCTTCTTTAAAGCTAGTATGTGAGTAAGTATCAACCTCGTAAAAAATCTTAGCATAATTTTGTCCAGGAGTATTGATAGTATCTAAAATAAACTCTCTTTTTAAAGGTTCTAAATTTAAATCCGCTCTTATTTCATTTACCGCACATACTATAGCATTAGCACTATCTATAAGCGTGCCGTCCATATCAAAAATTACATTTATCAATATTCATCCTTAAATTTAATTTTATGTTTGTCTTTTTTATAACTTTGATTATTTTTTAGCTTATATAAGGCATTGGCTTTTGAAGCTAAGGTTTTTTGGTCCAAACTTTCATCTAAACACTCATTTACAAAAATCTCCAAAGCCTTAGTATAAGTAGAATCTAAAAACACCGCTTGAATTTTCTCAAAGATTTTAGCATTTTTTTGCATTCTTTCCCTAAAAAGAGTTAAATCAAAATCTTCTCTTTTTAAAGCACTCACAGCAGAATTAGTAAATTTTTCTAAAGCTCTTACATATTTTACCCTTAAAGCTTTTTCATCATTTTTCATTCTGCTGCACTTGTATTGATTCTACATTGTAATGCTTCTTGTACTAAATTTCTTGCTATTGAAGCTTCAGCATCTACAATGTGTAAATGTTTATCAGTATGTGGGAAAATGATCTTAGCACCTGTACCACTTGTTTTTAAAACCGTTTGTATGGGTTTGTTAAAGCTAGAAAGCACTTGATAGAGCATATCAAGCTTAGCTTCATTACTTATAGTTATAATAGCAACTGAGCATTCTTCTATATTTGCTACTTTTAATGTTTCTACTTGGGCTACATTTGCAAAAAAGATATTTTCATTTCTACTGCGGCCAAGTTCAACTAAATTTAAATCACTTTCTAAAACCAAATATGGAATACCTGTTTTTTTGATCTTTTGCACCACTTCTTGACCTAATCTTGTATAACCAAAAATGATAAAATGATCTTTCATTTTTTGATCACATAAATAAAATTTAGCCATATCATTTTGCTCACCTTCGGCTGCGTTGGCTATTTTTCTAAGATTATTTAAAATAAAAGGCGTTGCAACCATAGTGACGATAGAAACTATAATAAAAATTTGTGCTGTTTTTTCATCTATAAGTGAATTTACTTGCATTAATGAAAATACTGCTAGCGCAAATTCTCCAATTTGAGAAATACTCAAAGCAGTTTTTAACGCTACTCTTTTTCTTGTATAAAGGATTAAAAGACCGTAGATTACTACAAATTTTATCAATAAAACCAAGCTTACAAAAACAAAAATCAAAAACCAATTTTCAAAAACTATATGAAAATCAATTTGCAAACCAACACTGATAAAGAAAAATCCTAAAAGCAAATCTCTAAAAGGAACCAAATCTGCTTCTATTTTATGTTTATATTTAGTTTCAGCTATCAAAGCTCCAGCTATGAATGCTCCAAGTGAGTATGAAAAACCAAAAGAATGAGCCAAAAAACTCGCTCCTATTACAGTAAAAAGTATGGTAGCGATGAAAATTTCATTTGCGTTAGTTTTAATGATGAATTTTAAAACATAAGTAAAAAGGTATTTGCCTATAAAATAAAGCAAAACAAGTAAAATCACAGCACTAACTAAAGTTGTAAGTAAAAGTTTTGAAATATCAGCATTTTGAGAACTAAATATATCAATCATTAATAGCAGTGGTATTACAGCAATATCTTGAAAAAGTAAAATTCCTAGAGCTTTTCTGCCGTATTCTTCGTTGATATCGCCATTATCATTAAGTATTTTTAAAACTATAGCAGTGGAAGATAAGGCTAGAGCAAAACCTGCTATCATTGCGATATGGCTTGCTATACCTAAAATATAAGTTACAAGTAAAGTACAAACCAAACCACAAGTTAGCATTTGCAAACTTCCATTTAAAAATACTTCTTTTTTCATTGCCAAAAGATGTTTAAATGAAAATTCAAGCCCTATGGTAAACATTAAAAAAACTATGCCAAATTCAGCTACATGTATAACAAATTCATTAGTGCTAAAACCATAAAATTCACGCACAAATAAACCTGTAGCTATATAACCTATAATAGTTGGAATACCAAATTTTTTAAGTATAACATTAAGTATGACAGCAACTGCTACTGCAGTTAAAAATAAAGTTATAAAAGCATCCACTCACCAACCTTTTGTAATGTTTTTATTATTTTATTTTTTCTAAAAAAATTAAATCAAAATTACTTCTATGTTTAACTACTGCTCTTGATTTTGAAGGATTATCTCTTCTATCAAGTTCTAATCTTAACTCTTCAATAGTGTTTTCAAACTCATCAATTTTTGTTTTTAGTTTTAAAATCACATCAACACCAGCCAAATTAACCCCAAGATCTCTTGTTAAGCGTAAAATCATTTTGATTCTATCTATATCTTTTTGAGAATAAAGCCTCATTTTACCATCGGTTCTACTTGGCTCAACTAAACCTTCTTTTTCATATTGTCTTAGAGTTTGTGGATGTATACTTAAAACTTTTGCAACAACACTTATAAGATACACCGGTTCATCATAACTATGCTCCATTACTTACTCCTTTCAAGGTAATTTTTCTTCTAAAATTTTTACAAATTCAGGATCAAGGCTATTAATATCAGGTATTTTTACATTTAAAATTAAATACATATCCCCATAAAGATCTGTTTTTCTATTTTGCACTCCATAGCCTTTAAGTCTGATTTTTTGATTGTTTTTAGAATTTGGTGGTATGGTGATTTTTACTTCTTTTCTTGGAGTATGCACGCTGATTTTATCTCCAAAAAGTGCTGTTTTTAAGCTAATTTCAACCTTTTTGTATAAATCATCATCTTCTCTTTCATATTCATCACTTTTTTCAAATTCAACTTTTAAAATCAAATCCCCTCTTTGCCCTTGAAAGCTTTTTCCTTTACCTCGTATGCGTAGCTTTTCGCCATCTTTTATACCATGTGGAATTTTGATTTTAACTTGTTCATTATTGATATTTATAGTATGTTCACCACCTAAAATTCCTTTTTCAAAAGGAATTTTAATGCTTGCTTGTAAATCCAAATCCTCTTCAAAGCCCCCAAAACCTCCAAAACCACTTCTAAAATTATTACTAGAACTAAAACCGCCACTAAATCCTCCAAAGCCTCCACCAAAAATATTTTTTAAAATATCATTGATGTCAGCTCCACCTGCATTTCTTGAAAAATCATGAAAACTTTGCCCGCCAAACATAGAATCGCCATATCTATCATACTGAGCTCTTTTTTTCTCATCACTTAAAATTTCATAAGCGGCGTTAATTTCTTTAAATTTTTCCTCAGCACCATTTTCTTTGTTGATATCAGGATGATATTGTCTTGCTAATTTTCTATAAGCTTTTTTTATCTCATCTGCACTAGCGTTTTGCGAAACTCCTAGTGTTTCATATAAACTATTACTCATTTTTGTTATTCCTTAATTTTTTATAAGATTATATCAAAAACTTTAGTCTTAGTCAATCAACTTTTATAAGTTTTAAAACTAAAGGTTTTATTTACAATTGTGTAAAAATAAAATTTTATACTTGCATTAAATGATTTTACAAAGGATAAAACATGAAAAAAACTATGATTCTTTCTTTGGCATTGGCAACTAGTCTTTTTAGTGCTAGTATTGATTTTAAACAAGCAGATGATAATGTAAAAAGAACTTTACCAACTGATAATCAAAATACTATACTTTCTTATCATGATTCCATACAAAAAGTTAAAAATTCAGTTGTAAATATCTCAACTTCTAAAACTGTTCAAAGTAGTTCATTTGGAATTGATGATTTTTTCAATGACCCTTATTTTAGACAATTTTTTGGTTTTGATTTCCCACAAGCTCCAAAAAATAAAAAAAATAAAGAAGTTGTAAGCTCATTAGGTTCTGGTGTAATTATTTCAAGCGATGGTTATATTATAACAAATAATCATGTTATAGAAGATGCTGAAAAAATCACTGTAAATTTACCTGATTCTAGTACTGAATATAAAGCTAAATTAATCGGTGCTGATCCTAAAACAGATTTAGCAGTGATAAAAATAGAAGCAAAAAACTTACCCGCAGTAGTTTTTGCTGATTCAGATAAATTACTAGAAGGTGATGTAGTGTTTGCTTTGGGTAATCCTTTTGGTGTTGGAAGTAGTGTTACAAGTGGGATTATTTCGGCCTTAAATAAAAACAATATAGGTCTAAATCAATATGAAAATTTCATCCAAACTGATGCTTCTATTAATCCTGGAAATTCAGGCGGAGCTTTGGTAGATAGTAGAGGAGCTTTAGTTGGGATAAATTCAGCCATACTTTCAAGAAGTGGTGGAAATAATGGCATAGGTTTTGCAATCCCTTCTAATATGGCAAAATCTATTGCACAAAAACTTATTGAGCATGGAAAAATTGAAAGAGGGTATTTAGGTGTAGTCATAGGAGCTTTAACTCAAGATATTAAAAAAGCCTATACTAATCAAGAAGGTGCTTTAATTACTGAAGTACAAAAAGATTCAGCAGCTTATAATGCAGGGTTAAAAAGAGGAGATTTGATTATAAAAGTAGATAAAACTGTGATTAAAAGCCCTATGGATTTAAAAAACTACATAGGAAGTATTGATCCAAAACAAGCAGTAGAAGTAACTTATGAAAGAGATAATAAAGTCAAAACAGCTAAATTTATGTTAAAAACAGATGAAAAGTCGCTACAATATGAAAAAGGTTATATTGATGGTCTAAAATTAGTGGAACTTGACTCTAAGAATAGACAGCAATACCGCATACCTGAAAGTATTAGTGGTATTTTAATTACCGAAGTTACTCCAAAATCAAAAGCTGAAAAAATAGGTTTTGAGCAAGGTGATATCATCATAGGTGTTGATCAGTATGAAATTTCAAATTTTAAAGAATTATCTAAGGCTTTAGAATTAAATAAAGGTAAAGAGTATGTTAAAATTTGGATTAATAGAGGCGGATTTGTAAGAGCTTTACTTTTTTAAGAAAGGAAAAAAATGACAAATATTTTAATGATAGAAGATGATTTAGAATTAGCAGAGATTATAGCTGAATATTTAGAGCAATTTGATATGAAAGTAGATATTGCTCATGAGCCTTATATAGGTCTTTCAAGACTTGCTTTAAATCCTTATGATTTAATCATTTTGGATTTAAGCTTACCTGGACTTGATGGACTTGAAGTATGCGAGGAAATTCGTAAAAAATATGATACACCTATTATCATTTCAAGTGCAAGGCATGATATTAGCGATAAGGTTGCAGCACTTGATTTGGGTGCAGATGATTATTTACCAAAACCATATAATCCTCAAGAACTTCAAGCAAGAATTAAAAGTCATTTAAGAAGAATTTCAAACACAAAAACTGCTCAAGCTCAAGTTAAAAAAGATCTTGTATATGATAAATATAAACATACTATCACTATGAAAGATCAAGAAATTAGCTTTACTAATGCTGAATTTGATATTTTGAGTTATTTAATTAAAAAAGAAGGTGGAGTGGTAAGCCGCGAAGAGCTTGTGTATAATTGTAGCTCTATTAGTGAAGATTCTAGTAATAAAAGTATAGATGTAATCATTAGTAGAATCAGACAAAAAATCGGAGATGATCCTAAAACTCCAAAATACATTCATTCAATCAGAGGTATAGGATATAAATTAACTCAATGAATAAATCATCAATTTTTTATACTATAACCTTTGTTTTTTTACTTGCAAGCGTTAGTGTAATTTTAGCTTTTTTATGGCTTATAAAATATGATCAACAAAATTACACTAATGAGCTTAATGCAAAATATTCTTTTATAGCTAATGCAAGATTATTATATTTTAATCATGTGATTAGTGAAAGAGAATTTTATGAGCAAACAAAAAATTACAAAATGATAGAATTAACAACTCCATCAGACATAAGACAAATCATCTATAAAGCTGAAACTATAGCACGCGCTCAAACTAGCACAGGTGTAGTTGAAATCATTACTTTAGAAGATAATGTGTATTTAAAAATCATCTTTGATGGTAAGCTTTATTTATATAAAGATTTAGAATATCAAGGTTATCGTTATTTTGTGATCAAGCTTATTGCTAGTATAGTAGTAATGGTTTTATTGATTTTATATATTTTTATCATTAAAAAATTAAAACCACTTAGAGCTTTAAAAAGACAAATTGATAAATTTGGCGAAAATAAACTCAATGAAATTCAAAATGTTAGCAAGGGAAATGATGAAATTTCTCAAGTAGCAACAGCCTTTTATGAGTCTATTTTAAGAATTCAAAAACTAAACACTTCAAGGCAGTTTTTCTTAAGAAATATTATGCATGAGCTAAAAACCCCCATTACTAAAGGTTTAATTACTTTAGAAATGCTTGAAGATAGCAAATATAAAGAAAGATTAGTGGGTGCTTTTAATCGTTTAGAGATTTTGATTAATGAATTTGCAGCCATTGAGCAAATTACTTCGGGTGCTGGTTTGATTAATTTAAAAAAATACAATATCTTAGATCTTTTAGATGAAGCTAAAGATATAGCTATGAGTGATGATGAAAAGGTAAAAATTAGTATAAAAGAAAGTTTTAGTGTCAATGTAGATTTTAAACTTTTTACCACTGCAATGAAAAATATGATAGATAATGCGACAAAATACTCTGATGAAAATTGCGTTACTATAGAAATAACTAAAGATTATCTTTGCTTTAAAAACAAAGGAAAAGCCTTAGATAAAGACTTGAAATACTATACTCAAGCCTTTACGCAAGGCAAGAAAAATAAAGATAGTTTTGGACTTGGATTATACATTGTTAAGACTATTTTAGATTCTCATAAACTCACGCTTTATTATGAATATAAAGATGGTATTAATCATTTTTATTTTAATGATATACAAAATATAATTTTAAACTAGGAAATTCATGCCCTTATCGCGTTTAAATGAAGAACAATATAAAGCCGCTAGTGCTCCTTTTGGACATAATCTAATTATAGCAAGCGCAGGCACGGGTAAAACTTCAACTATAGTTGCAAGAATAGCCTTTTTACTTCAAAATGGTATAAAGCCTGAAAAAATTATGCTTCTAACCTTTACAAACAAAGCTAGTAAAGAGATGATAGAAAGACTTAGTAGGTATTTTGATAAAAGCATTACTTCAAAAATCACAGCAGGAACTTTTCATAGTACTGCTTATTCTCTACTTAAAGAGTTAAATCACGATATTATTTTAAAACCTGCGAGTGAGCTTAAAATTCTTTTGCGTTCTATTTTTGAAAAACGCACTTTTCATCATTTAAGCGATACTAAACCTTATATGCCAAGCTATTTGTATGATGTGTATTCTTTATTTCAAAATACTAATGCAAACTTAGATGAATTTTATAATTGGTTTTGTCAAAATTATGATGAACAAGCTGTTTATGCTGAAATTTATGAAGATATTTTAAAAGAATACGAAGAAGAAAAAATGCGTTTTAACTATGTGGATTTTAATGATTTATTGATCAAATTAAAACATGTTTTAGCTTCACATCATTTTGAATTTGATGAGATTTTAGTAGATGAATACCAAGATACTAACACCTTGCAAGGCTCGTTAATTGATGCTTTTAAAAGTAAAAGTTTGTTTTGTGTGGGTGATTATGATCAAAGTATTTATGCTTTTAATGGGGCTGATATTTCTATTATAGGAAGTTTTAAAGATAGATTTGTCGATGCAAATATTTTTACTTTAAATAAAAACTATCGTTCTAGTAAAAATATACTTGCGTTAGCTAATAAGGTTATTTTAAACAATGAAAGATTATATCCTAAAGAATTAATTGTAACTAGAGAAGGAGATTTTAAAGCGCCAAGTTTGCTAACTTTTAATGAATTATTTGATCAATACTCTACCATAGCAAAAATAATTTTACAAAGCGGGGTTAATCTTGATGAAATTGCTGTGATTTTTAGAAACAATTCTAGTGCAGATGGAGTAGAAGTAGCCTTAAGAGAACTTGGCATAGCAAGCAAAAGAAAAGGTGGAGGAAGTTTTTTTGAAAGCTTGGAAGTTAAAAACTTTTGCTCTATGCTTGCAATCGTGCTTAATCCAAAAGATATCATGGCTTTTATACATTTACTTGAATACACCAAAGGAGTTGGTGGGGTTTTGGCAAAAGATATTTTTGATGCTTTATTAAAATTAGGACATTCTAGTTTAATTAAAGGCTTTTTAAATCCTGATAGTAGCGTAAATTTAAAAAAATACAAAAAACAAAGTTACCAACTAGGACTTTTTGATGATATTGAGGAGCTAGCCTCGCCTTCAAGATTTAACTTAGAAAGCGAATTTAACACCCACCCTATTTTAAGCTTACCCAAAATCAACGAGCTTTGTGCAAAAAATCTTGAAAAAATTTATCTTTTTATTAAAAAAGCAAGTGAGTGTAAAATCTCGACCCAGCTTGTAGATTTGATTTTAGAAAATGATTATTTTAAAGAAATTTGTGATATTTTGGCAACTAAAAGAGCGACTAATAAAAATTCCAATGTTGATTTAAATAAAAAAAATGAAATTTTAGAAAAAATCAACGCGAAAATGTTTGTATTAAAAGAACTTGCTAAAAATTATAGTGATAATTATAAATACTATAACTTTCTTACTCTTGGTGCTAGTGAAATGAGTAGTGGTAGTGGGGTTAATCTTTTAAGTATACATGCAAGTAAGGGGCTTGAGTTTGAACTTGTATTTATAATTGATCTTGCACAAGGAAGATTTCCCAACCAAAAACTCATGAGCATGGGCGGAAGTTTAGAAGAAGAAAGAAGGCTTTTTTATGTAGCTGTAACTAGAGCTAAAGATACTTTATACTTAAGCTATGCAAAATATGATAAGATTAAAAAAAGCAATTATCAACCCTCGTGTTTTCTAATCGAAGCAGGTATGTGCAAAGAAGAATAAAAATAAGACTTTATTAATCTTTTTATATTATGATTAATAAAAATCATTCAAGGAGAAAAAATGAATAGTGTATTATTCAAAGGAAATAAAGTAAATTTAAAAGGAAACAACATCCAAGTTGGCGACATAGCTCCAAATATCACTTTAAAAGCCAAAGATCTTTCAGGTGTTGAAATTGCTCCAAAAGGTAAAACTCAAATTATTATCAGCGTACCAAGCCTTGATACTCCAGTATGTGCAACTGAAGCTAGAGAATTTAATAAAAAAGCAGCAGCAAGTGGTGTAGAAGTAATCGTAGTTAGTATGGACTTACCATTTGCTATGGGTCGTTTTTGCTCAACTGAAGGTATAGATAATTTAACTGTCGCGAGTGATTTTGTTTCTAAAGAATTTGGTGAAAAATATGGTGTTTTAATGGCTGATGGTCCGCTTGAGGGAATTTTAGCTAGAGCAGTGTTTGTAATTAAAGATGGTGTAGTTGCTTATAAAGAATTAGTAAATGAAGTAACAGAACTTCCTAATATGCAAGCTTTAGAAAATTTCTTTAGTCAAAGTTGTGGATGTGGTGGTTGTGGTTGCCACTAAATTTTAAAAGCCTGTAAAAGGCTTTTAAATCTAACTGCAAAAATACTTAAAAACAATATTAGCAATTAACCTTTTCTAATTTTGGAGCAATAACAAATCTACAATAAGCTTGGCTAGGATTATTTTTAAAATATTTTTGATGATAGTTTTCAGCCTTATAAAATTTTTCTAGTTTTAAAACTTGTGTAACTATGTCTTTAGTGTAATATTTTTGTGCTTTTTGTAAAAAATTGTTAATAATTTTTAACTCCTCATTAGTTTGATAAAAAATAACTGATCTATATTGTATCCCCTCATCAGCTCCTTGTTTATCTAAGCTTGTTGGATCGTGCATTTTGAGAAAAATTTCTAAGATTTTTTCTAATGAAATTTGTTTTTCATCATAAATTATCTTAGCTACTTCTATATTCCCATCACCATTTATCACGCTTTCATAACTTGGATTTGGCTTACCGCCACTATAACCTACTTCTGTATAAACTACGCCTTTGATTTCATCAAACACAGCTTGAGTACACCAAAAACAACCCGCACCTAAGATAATTTCCTTATTTGTCATTATTTTCCAAATCCTCATTTTCTTTTAAAACAAGTTGCATAAGATAAAGCTCTTCCCCATCTATGATTTTTAAATCTTTATCTTCGCATTTTGGGCACCAAAAGATATTATTTTCAAGTACTCCACTAAAATGGCATTTTTGACACTCAACTATTACTTCTTGAATATGTATAATAAATTTAGCATTTTTACATAATGGACTATTTTCTTTAAAAGTTTCAAAGCTTCTTTGTAAAAGTGGAGGTTCAACCCCACTTAAACGCCCTATTTTAACATGCACTTCTTCAATAACTTTTCCTTGAGCATATTCTTCACAAAGCTCTAGCAAAGATTCTGTAATACTTAACTCATGCATTAGCAAATTCTTGGTAAAAGTTCGCCTTTTGGAGCTTCTAAAATGCGTTTTGCTCCATAAGCATTTTCTAAAACCACTCTTGCTTTTTTATTAGCTGTGATTTCACCTATAATAGCTGCATTAGTATTAAATTGTTTTAAAATTTCTAATGCTTTTTGTTCATCTTTTTTATCTACACAAATAATAAAAGTTCCTTCATTTGCAAGCTCATAAGGCTCATACCCAAAAAGCTCACAAACCCCTAAAACTTCATCACAAACTGGGATTTTTTCTTCAAATATTAAAAGCTCTAAATTACTTAATTTAGTCCATTCATTTAAAACTGCACTAAGCCCACCACGCGTAGCATCACGCATTGCTTTTATGGAAATATTTGCATTTAAAAGTGTTAAAACTTCATCTTTTAAGCTTTTACAATCACTTTGGATATTTGCCTCTAAATTATTTCTTTCAACCAAAACCGCACAACCATGAGCTCCAATATCCCTTGAAACTAAGATACTACAACCACTTTTTAAGTTTTTGGTATTGATTTTTTGTATATTTTTACCTATACATGAAGTATTAATGTATATTTCATCGCCTTTATTTTTAGGAACAACTTTAGTATCCCCGCAAACTAGCTTTACTCCCGCTTTATCGCATTCTTCTTTTATAGATTTTAGTATAATTTTTAACTTTTCTAGCTCAAAACCCTCTTCTAAAATTAAAGCTAATGATAAATATAGCGGTTTTGCTCCCACCATTAATACATCATTTACACTACCACAAACTGCTAATTTTCCTATATTTATATCTTTTAAAAAGATAGGATTTAATACAAAAGAATCAGTACTAAAAGCCAAATCATCTAAAATAGCAGCATCATTTGCTTCTTTTAAAACATCATTTTCAAAAATAGAAAAAATTTCACTTATCAAAGCATTCATTTCTTCGCCACCGCCACCATGAGCTAAAGTAATTTGCTTCATTTTATGCCTTATCTTGATAGTATTTATAATAAGCCGCACAAGCTCCTTCACTAGAAACCATACAGCTACCTATGGGATTTTTTGGAGTGCAAGCTTTTGCAAACACCTTACAATCGTAAGGCTTAGCTAAACCTCTTAAAATTTGACCACAAATACAAGCCTTGCTTTCGTTTTTACTTTGTACTTTACAATCAAACACTTTGCTAGCATCTAAGTGTGCAAATTCATCTTTTAGACAAAGCCCGCCATTTACAATCACTCCAAGACCTCTAAATTCAAAATCACATGGTTTAAAGTATTTTTCCACTAAAGCCTTAGCTTTTAAATTTCCTTCTTTGCTAACTACTCTGTGATATTCATTATAAACTTCAAAAGTATTTGCATTCATTTGCTCTACTATATTTAACACACTAAGCATTATATCAACTGGCTCAAAACCACTCACTGCTATAGGAGTTTTGTATTTTTTAGCAATAGGTTCATAAATGTTTGATCCTGTGATAACGCTTACATGGGAAGGCCCTAAAAAGGCGTCAATTTTTACATTTTCATCTTGCATGATAGCTTCTACCGCGGGTGGAACCAACACATGATTAATATGAAAAAATAAATTTTTTAAATTTAAAGCTATACCTTTTTCTATAATCACCCCACTCATAGGTGTAGTTGTCTCAAAACCTATGGTAAAAAAGATTATATTTTTTTCAGGGTTTTTTAAGGCTATATCTATCACATCCAAAGGTGTATAAAGTGCTCTAATATCAGCCCCTTTAGCTCTAAGATCAATTAAGCTTTCATAACTTCCTGGCACTTTAAGCATGTCACCTAATACACAAAAGATAGTATTTGGCATACTTGCAAGCTTTAAAGCTACATCAATACGCTCTCTAGGCATAACACACACAGGACAGCCTGGGCCATGAACAAAATTAATTTCTTTTGGCAATAAATCAGGCAAACCAAATTTCATAATACTATGCGTATGTCCACCGCAAATTTCCATGATATTAATAGGCTTAGTAATTTTAGAAGCAATAAGTTCTTTTAAGGTTAAAATTCTTTCTTTATTTCTAAAATCATTAATTAAATCCATTTTTTAGCCCCATATCGCCTTCATTTTCATCGATTTGTCCATTTTGCATTTTCTCTGCTATATCAGCATAAATTTTTAAACTCTCTTGTGCAGCTTGAGTGTCGATTTTCTCCATAGCAAAACCCACATGTATAAGCACATAATCGCCTACTTTTAAAGGCTCACTTATTAAATCCAAACTTACTCTTCTTTTAACCCCTAAAGTTTCTACTATGGCTGAATTTAGCTCATCAATTTCTAAAATTTTAGAAGGTATAGAAAGACACATTAGTTAAGCTCCTTTTTCATTTTTAGATAATTTATCCAAAGATCAAATCCTGTTTTTGTTTTACTATCTAAAATCATAATATCTATTTTAGGATTTAGCCTTTTAGCTGCCATAGAAGCTGCTTTGAAATCAAAGTCAAAATGTTGAGCTAAATCGGCTTTAGTAATGACCAATAAATCAGCCTTTCTAAACATCACTGGATATTTTTCCACCTTATCGCTACCTTCTGTTACTGAAAGTAAAACTACATTTAAATGTTCACCCAAATCATAACTTGCAGGACATACCAAATTTCCCACATTTTCAACAAATACTATATCGAGTTCGCTAAGTTTAAAATGATGTAAAGCTTCATGCACCATAAAAGCATCTAAATGACAAGTTTGTCCTGTAGTAATTTGATGAGCTAAGCCTCCTGCTTTAATAATGCGATTTGCATCATTATTAGTTTCCAAATCTCCTTCAACCACAGCTATTTTTAAATCATCTTTTAAAGTTTTTATAGTTTCTTCTAAAAGCGTTGTTTTACCGCTTCCTGGGGAACTCATTAAATTAATACAAAGAGTATTATACTCATTAAAATGCTCTCTATTATGAGCTGCTTGATGATCATTTTTTGATAAAATTTTACTAATAACATTAATAGTTTTTTCATCTTTTAAAACTGGATTTTCATGATGGTGATCATGATGATGTTCATGTCCATTAATAGAACAACCGCAATCTTTACACATAATCTTTCCTTTATATTTTTATTTTATTGTATATAAAAAAGTATTAAAAAAATATGAGTTTTATTAAGTTTTTAAAGATAAATAATGCACAAGTTGCCCAAGTGCGATAGAACTATCATTGCAAGGAAATTGCAAAGAAGTTTTATAAGCAAAATTTTTTCGATCTAAAATTTCAAGCAAGGTTTTGTTTTGAAATACCCCACCACATAAAAGCACTTCTTCTTTAAATTTTTTTGAATATTCTATAATTAAATTTGCAATGCCATTTAGCAAACCTGTGCTAATTTTAACTTTATCTTTATCTTCTAAAGCTTGCAAAAAAGCATTTTTAAAGCAAATTTCTTTTTCTTTGATGTCAAATTTGTAACTATAATCAAGATTTTTATCATAATATTTTTCCATCAAAAGCCCAATTTGTGCTTCATAATCAAGCTTTTGTATATCAAAAGCAAAAGCGCCAAAAGCATCGATAATCCTACCAAGAGAACTCGTATATAAAGAGCTTTGAGTGTGAATTTTTTTAAGATTATTTAATTTTACTTGAGAAAATTTAGCTAAAAACTCGCTAGCTTTGCTTTCTAAATTAAAATCAAAAATTAAAGCTAAAGCTAAATTTGCGATATTTTTAATATCTGCATTAATTAGTTTGAAATTTTTAAAATGATTTAGCCTTTCATAGTTTTTTAAATTCGCTCTAAAAATCTCCCCACCCCAAATTTTTCCATCATCTCCATAACCTGTTCCATCAAAAACAAAGGCTAAAACATCATTTTTGTAAATTTTGTGTTCAAATAAACAAGCACACAAATGTGCATAGTGATGTTGCACGCGAAAATTTTTATAATCTTTAAATTCTTTTACATAGTTAAATTGTGGGTGTTTATCGCTTAAAATCTGATCAAAATTTAATTTATAAGAGTTTTGAAAGAAAGTTAAAATTTTAAAAAATCTCTCTTGTATGTCTAAACTTTTCATATCGCCTATATAAGGAGAAATGAAAATTTGATTTTTAAAAAAACATGCAAATTCGTTTTTTAACTCACTTCCTAGAGCTAGAATATTTTCTTTTGTATTAAAAATACTTGCTGTATTGATATAAAGTGGGTTAAGACCCCTTGAAGTCCTTAAAAACATAATTTTTTCGCTAATAACTTGAGCAATGCTATCATCACTTGAGTTGTGTATTGTTCTATCATAATCAAGATAAAAATCAAATACATCACTAAGTTGCTCTAAAAGTTTTGTTTCTTCATAAATAATGCTTTGTGAACTTAAATTAGCACTTGTTGCAATGATAGGTTTTTTAAAATGTTCAAAAAGCATTAAATGCGTTCCCATATAAGCTAACATAATACCTATTTTATTGGTATCTGGTGCTAAGCTTTTATGGATATTTTTGCTATTTAAAATAACTATGGGTTTTAAATTTGAAGTTAAAAGTTTTGCTTCAGCTTCATTAATAAAAGCTAATTCTTGAGCCATTTTAAGATCTTTTACCATGATAGCAAAAGGCTTTTTAGGGCGATTTTTGCGTATTCTAAGTTCATTTATAGCATTTTTATTTGTGCTATCACAAATTAAATGAAACCCACCCATACCTTTAAAAGCTATGATTTTACCTTCTTCTAAAAGCTTTGCAAGCAAGATAAAAGCTTTTTCATCTTTGGCTAAAATATTTTGATTTTTATCTTTTAAAAAAATAGTAATTTTACATTTTGGGCATGAGAGTGGTTGGGCATGAAAACGACGATTAGTAGGATCTTCATACTCGCTTTGACAAAAAGAACACATTTTAAACTCATCCATAGTCGTATTAACTCTATCATATGGGAGTTTTTTTATAATAGAAAATCTTGGTCCACAATTTGTGCAAGTGATGAATGGATATTTAAATCGCGGATTTTTCTCATCGTAAAATTCATTATAGCAATCCTCACAAAGAGCAAAATCACTCAAAATTGGACTAAATTTTTCACTATCTTGTGAAGTACTTATACTAAATTCATTATAAGTTTTTTGAAGTTTTTTATAAGAAAAATTAAAATCATCTATCCTAGCTAAAGGTGGTAAATTAGCAAAAAGTTTTTCTTTAAAAATTTTTAATTCAACATTGTTACACTCAAGGATTATAACAACACCTAAGCTATTATTATAAACTTCACCTTTTAAATTAAGCTCTTTAGCTATATTAAAAACAAAAGGACGAAAGCCAACGCCTTGCACTAGTCCTTTAATATGAATTTCATATCCAAAGTGGGACATCACTTAACTTAAAAAATGGTATGTGTTTAAATACATTTTTACTAAGGCTTTTATGCTCAAACAAGCTCCCACTAAGCACGGCACAATCAACTTGTTCTTTAGTCCTTAAATCATCAAATAAATCCCTTAAAAAATACGCCAAACTCTCAACAACACCCAAGGCTATGATTTGATTTTCTACTCCAGCAAGCTTAAAACTCATCACACTTCTTAAGGTTTTAGTGTAATCAAATTCTTTTTGCTCATTAAGCTTAAAGTCTATCCTAACACCTTTTGCCATTTTACTCTCATCTGCTAAGGCCAAAAGTGCTAATGCTGCTTTTTTCTCGTCTTCATCAAGCTCTAAAATCATCCCTACCATGCCAAAAAGATTAAAAAAATTATTAGCCATGTTTAGTTCTTTTCGCACTAGGGTAAATTCTTTTTCATAATTAGCTAATAATCTCTTAGCAACATCATCTTGACTTATAGTTTCATAAAACTCATCAAAGCTTTTTGGTAAGCAAAGTTTTAAAAGATTTAGCTCTTTATCAAGTAGGATAATATCATCATATTTTTTACTAAGTTCTAAAAGCAAAGGCTTTTTGTCTTTAAAATCAGACAATATACAAGAAATTCTTGCAAAATTTTTATCTTCTTTTTGAAAAATCAAATTTTTAAACTCAGGTAAAATATAATCATAACCCCTGCAAACTACTAGCTCATTTTCGATTAAAGCTACTTCAAAATCATCTTCAAAATGTTCTAGTTTTTTAAAATTTAAAAACTTAATTCCTTCTTTTTCAAGCTCAAAACATAAAGCAAACAAGAAAAGATTATCATATATTTTTATTTTAAAATATTCATGATTTAATTGATGATTTTGTCTAAAAATAGCATTAAATTTAAGCTTCATTAGAGGCTTTTCAACCCCTGCTAAGATTTTAAATTGCTCGTTATTACAAGAAAAAAATGCATTGATATGTTTTGGGTCACAAGGTATTAAAAAATCATCCAATGCTTCATTAAAAATTTCAAAAGCATATATTCCTTTTGGACTTTTAAAATGCATTTTTTCTTTATTTTTTAATTTTTCCAAGGCTTTTTTTAAATTATCGTAGAAATTTTCTTTAGTGATTTTTATAAATTCTTCTTCTATTTTAAATTCTTCTTCTACAAAAATACCCCATTCATTTTCTAAAAGCTCGCCATTAATATAAGCATTTGCATTAAGTCTTGTTAAAAAACTTCTTTGAGTAAAAGCTTTTTCTTTTTTTATAGGTGTAAAATCTTCTTCTATAACTTTTAAGTCAAATTTGTTTAAAAAAACACTATGGCTGATATTTTCTAAATTAGAGCAAAAGGCTTGAACTTCATCTTTTTCGCCTTTAATCTTAATGATGATTTTTTCATCTTTTTGCTCATAATCATACACATAATCTTTAGCATAATAAGCTAACAAATACTCAAAAATATCATTTTTAGATTTATAATCAAAAGTAATTTCTAAAAGCAAGTTTAAAACCTTAAAATTAAATTTTTAAAAATATAAATATAACAATTTTAATTCTAAGGAAAGCTTAAAAATATACTTAAAAAATAAGACTTTTTAGAAAAATTTCCCTTGCTTTATAATCAGGCATAAATTTATATAAAAAATCATAAAATTCTTTTTGATGATGTGGGTAGATTAAATGTGTAAGTTCATGTAAAATCACATATTCTATAGCTTTTATAGGTTTTTGCATAAGTTTTAAATTTAAGTTTATGTATGCTTTTTGATGATTACAAGAACCCCATCTTGAAATCATTTCCTTGATGCAAATTCTTTGCACCTTTCTTTCAAAAGCAAATTCCCATTTTTTTATAAAATACTCAAAAATCACTCTAGCACTACGCCTCAAGAAAAGATCTAAGGACTTTTGATTTTTTGCAAAAATTTTATCTTTTTTTATAAGAACTTTTTTATGATTTTCGTTAAAAACTAGCTTGTATTTTTTACCTAAAAAATACAATTCATCACTTGCTAAAACTACTCTTTTTAAAGAAAGTTCTTTTTCTTTGGCTCTAATCCAGCTTTCATTTTTTTCTAAAAATCTTAAAACATCTCTTTGCTCATAATATAGCGGTATGCTAAGCTTGAAAGTTAAATCCCTATCTATCTTAAGTCTTAAGTATTTAAGTTTTTTCTTTTCAAAAGCAAAACGAAATTCTTTAAATTCTAAAATTCCTTTTATACTAGTGCTTTGCCTTGCCATTTTTTACTTTTCCATCTATATGAATTTACTATACCGCGTAAAAACTCATCTGCACAAAAACCTATCCAAACTCCCAAAATTCCAAGTCCAGCATAAAAACAAAGCACATAACCAACCGGTAAAGAAACCCCAAGCATAAACACCACTCCACTTAAAAATGGAAATCTCGCATCACCACTTGCTCTTAGCGAATTCACCATGACTATATTAAAAGTTCTTGAGATTTCTAAGAAAATTGAAAGAGTAAAAAGTGGTATCATAAGTTCTTTTAAACTTTCTTCAAGCTTTACCACACCCATGGTAAAATCTTGCAAAACATAATTAAGCAAAGCTACAAAAGCACTTGCAACCACGCTAAAATATAAAGCTATCCAAGTATGTTTATAGGCCACATTTAAGTATTTTGCGCCGACTAATTTACCTATGATAATTTCATTGGCTACGCTTATAGCTTGCCCTACTAGCATGATGAGCAAAGAAATTTGAAAATAAATCGTTTGAACGCTTAAATTTTCTTTACCCAAACTTGCTACAAAAGCAAAAGCTATGGTGTATTGTATAAACCATATCAAATGCTCTCCTGCTGCAAAACCACCGATGTTAAAAATCTTTTTAAGTACCACTTTTTCAAGGCTTATCATCTCTTTAATTTTAAGATGAATTTTGAGTTTAAAGCTAAGTATTGCTACAAGCATACCAAAGGCGACCAAACGCCCAAGTATATTACTAAGCCCTACTCCAAAAAGCTCTAGTTTGGTAAAATGTAATACATAAAAATTTCCTATAAATATCATAACATTCATCAATAAGGTAGTAAACATAACCCAATAAGCCATATTATACACCCTAATAATAGCAGCCAAAACTATACCCATAGCGTCGAAAAACAAACAAATTCCAAGCATGTGCAAGTAAATTTCACTATTCTTTAAAAGCTCATTTGGAATTTGTAAAAGATAGAGTAAAAACTCTCCATGCCATAAAATCAAACTTCCGCACACAAAACCAAGCAAAGCATTTAAAAATAAACTTTGATGAATTGCCTTTCTTGCTAGAGTGTAATCTTTAGCCCCTAAAGCTTGAGCAATCACTACACTACAACCCACACTTAAAAAACTAAAAATAATGATAAATAAATCTGCTACTTGATTACCCGCACCCATGGCTCCAACTAAAAAGTTAGAATACTGCGAAACCATAACGGTGTTGATAATCAAAGAAAAATATCTTAAAAACATTTCAAGCAATATAGGCATACTAAGATGTTTAAGTGAAAGTTGTTTGCTTGCCATAAATACTCTTTTTGATAATAATCTTTTGAAAGTAAAAAGTAATTTTACTTAAAAATTACTTTTTATAAGCTTTATAATATTTCTAAAACAAATTTATCATTTTCATCTTTAAAGGTAAAAACTTTATTTTTACAAGGATAAGATATACTATCTTTTTTCATACTAAATGTTTTATCTTTTAATTTTTCAAGCATAATAGGTAATTCTTTATTAAATAATGCCTTATCAGGAATTCCACAGCCATGAGTTAAATTTTTAATAAATTTGCCATCTATATCTTTTTCATCTATTAGATGAAAATCTACTTCATAGTTTAAGGCTTTTAAAATTTCTATCATAGAAATTTTATGATCAGCTGGAGTTAAGTCATCTTTAGCGCTATGATAACTTGTATAAATGATATTTTTATTCTTTTGAGCTTGTAAAATCAAGTGATCTTTATTAAGTAAAGCTCTTATTAAATAATTTTCATCAGCAAAATAATAAGGTGAGTTTGGGTTTTTGCGTGTCCAATGAGTTTTTATAGTGCTATAAATTATTATATTTTCATTACCAACTTTACAATCATAACTTTTTACTTCTTTTCCGATTACATAATTTAACGGAGGCAATGCAGCACCTGAATTATCTATCACTCCATCTACATACCAAGGAGCTATTTTAGCACACATTAATGCCACTAAGCCACCGTATGACCCCCCCCCGTAAATTTTAGGTAAAGATTTAAATTGAGGATAATTTTTCATTATATCTTTTAAGGCATTGATATGATCGATTGCAGGCATAATGGCAAAATTATTATACTCATTGTTAGGTGGGATAAAACTTCCATAAATATGTGCTTTATAATCTTGATTTAAAATTTTATTATTTTTTAAATTAGTAATGGTATGATACAAATAATCATAATGTATATGAGCATTATTGGTATCTAATTTACTTGATTGAATTTTGAAATTTTCTAAAACTTCTTTCAAAAAAGGTAAATCATCTTCCATAAAAGTAGTAGTTGCACTATATTTGTCCACATCAGAAACTCTTTGGCAAAAACAATGATAAAATACATTTACAGTTACTACATCAAATTTTTTAGCTATAAAATTTCTATAACTTTCTAGAAAATGTATATTTGCATTAGCTCCATACCCACCTATGATAAAAACAATAGCTTTCATTTGCCTACTATCATCATAAGTGATTCTATATTCTAATTTACTTTCTCTTTTTATATTTAATTCTACATCATCACAAGAGTCTATGAAATAGGTTTGATTTATGAGCATATTAAGCCTTTTAGAAATTTTGATTAATTATATCATCAAAATTTCTAAATAAATAAAAATTATCCAAAAGCTCCATTTAAATAAGCTTTTGTTTTTTCTTGTTTTGGATTTTCAAAAAATTCCTTACTCTCTCCAAATTCTACAAGTTCACCTAGATGAAAAAACGCAGTATAATCAGCCACGCGCTTACCTTGTTGCATGTTATGTGTTACCATAATCATGGAAAGATTATGGCTTAATTCTTTAATAAGCTCTTCTATAACACTTGAAGATATAGGATCAAGTGCAGAAGTTGGTTCATCTAAAAGTAATAATTTTGGCTTTATAGCCAAAGCTCTTGCAATACAAAGGCGTTGTTGCTGACCACCTGAAAGTGCTAGAGCATTTTGTTTTAGTTTATCCTTTACCTCCTCAAAAAGCCCTACTTTTTTAAGACAATCTTCCACCAAAGCATCTTCTTCATCTTTGTTTTTGATCATCCCATGGAGTTTTGGTGCATAAGAAATATTATCATAAATGCTTTTTACAAAAACATTAGGTTGTTGAAATACCATTCCGACTTTTTTTCTAAGCACGACTAAATCTTGATTTTTAACATCTTTTCCATCAATCTCAACAAGACCATCGATTTTTGCTATTTTGTCATTCATCCTATTAAAACAACGCAAAAATGTGGATTTTCCACAGCCTGAAGCACCTATTAAAGCTGTGATTTTATTTTTTTGAATTTCCATATTAATATCAAATAAAGCTTGTTTTTTACCATAAAATAAATTTAGATTTGTTGTTTTTGCTATCATTTTAATTTTCCTTGAAAATATCTTCTTAAAAGTATTGCTGCTAAATTTAAAATCACCAAAAGAGATAAAAGCACTATAATCCCTGCTGCTGTTCTTTCTAAAAATGCACGCTCTGGCATAGCTGACCATGAAAAAATTTGAGCAGGTAAAACACTTGTTGGCGCAAAAACACTATTTGCCACATCAGGTATAAAAGCTATCATACCTATAATCATCAAAGGTGCGGTTTCGCCAATAGCTTGAGCTAAAGTTAAAATAGAACCTGTTAAAATCATAGGCATTGCCAAAGGTAGCATAATGCCTTTTATCATTTGAATTTTAGTCATGCCTAAAGCATATGCTGCATTTTTCATATTAATATCCACACTTTTTAAGGCAGCTTTAGTTGAAACAATAATAATAGGTAAGCTCATAATAGCCAAAGTTAATCCTCCAACTAAAGCACTAGAACGAGGCATCCCAAAGAGATTAATAAACACCCCAAGTCCTAAAAGTCCAAATAAAATACTAGGAATACTTGCAAGGTTATTAATACACACTTCTATAAAATGCGTAAATACATTTTGCGGAGCAAATTCTTCTAAATAAATAGCTGCTCCAACTCCTATTGGGATACTTACAACCATACATACTATCATCACAAGTAAAGTTCCAACCACAGAAGCAAAGATTCCTGAATTTTCAGGTGATTTAGAATCTCCATTAAGGAAAAAATTTGTGTTAAAACTTAGTTTGATTTCTTGCTTTTGAACTAATTCATCAACTAAAGTTTTTTGTTCATCGCTTAGTTTATTGTAGTTTTTTTTCATATATTGATCAACTTCAGAATTTGCTAAAAGCCAAGATTTTTCTTTGATTTGACCCGTTCTTATTTTCCTTTGTTCAGCACGCGATAAAAGCTCATATGAAGGGCTATTTCTATCAGCCTGGGCATAAATGTAAGTTTGCTTAAAAGCTCCTATCCCAAGATACCCTACGCTTGATAAAAAAATACAAAGAAAAATAAGATTTATATAAAGCCCCATTTTACAGAATCTTTTGAAATTTTTTGAAGCTTTTTTTCTTTGTTTAAAAAGTTTTTTCATAAATTTTTCCTTTTATGGAAGCGATTTATCAAATAAACGCTAAAAATATTAATGATTAATGTAATAATAAAAAGCACAAGCCCTAAAGAAAATGCACTTAAAGCTAAAGAACTATCAAAAGCTTGATCACCGCTTAATGCTTCTACTATTTTTACAGTCACTGTTGTCATATCTTCTAAAAAATTCATTGTTAAATTTGGACGCAATGAAGCAGCCATAACAACAATCATCGTTTCACCTAAAGCTCTTGAAAGTCCTAAAAGACAAGCTGCAACTATACCTGGCATTGCTTCTGGTAAAATTACTGCAAAAACGACTTCTTTTTTAGTCATACCTAAAGCATAAGCTCCGTTTATCCTTTTTAAACTTACAGCTTCAATGCAATCTTGTGAGAGTGAAGCCACTATAGGAACTATCATAATACCCATGATAAAACCTGCACCTAGGGCACTTTGAAAACTAGCTTCTATACCAAAAAGAGAAAAAAACCACACTATAAAAGGAGCTACAACTATGGCTGCGAAAAATCCAAAAACTACAGTAGGAATTCCTGCTATGATTTCTAAAATAGGTTTTAAATAGTTTTTAGATTTTTTACCTGCAAATACTCCAAGATAAATAGCACACATTACACCTAAAGGTAAGGCTGTTAGCATTGCTATTAATGAAATATAAAAAGTTCCCCAAAATAAACTCAAAGCACCAAAAACCCCATGCTTGCTACTTCCATCAGCACCTACAAATGCAGCATCTGCTGCCCACTGACTTGAGAATAAAAAAGTAAATACGCTTTCTTTTTGAAAAAATTTTAATGCCTCTATTAAAATAGTTAGCATAATAGCAAAGCTTACTACTACGCTAACAAAAGCACAAAGAAAAAGCGTTAATTTTATTATTTTTTCTTTTATCAATTTTTCATCCTAAAAATTAAAAAACTTTCCCTGCTTTAACAAGCTCATCAGTTAATAAACCTTTTTCTTCTATATGTTTTTGGGTTTGTTTTAAAGTTTTTTCATCCAAAGGAACTAATCCTATTTTTTCTAATTCTGCTCCGCTTTTAGCTAAATCATCACTCATATAAATTTTTGCAAATTCAAATACTTCTGGATTTTTCTTAGCATTCATATATATAAACAAAGAACGAGCTAGTTTATATTTTCCTTCGGAAATATTCTTCTCATCAGCTTTTACACCATCAATATCAACTGCATTAATCTTATCATCATTACTAGCTAAAAATCCGTATCCAAAAAGCCCAAAAGCTTCTTTATCAACAGAAAGTTTTGAAACAATTAAATTATCGTTTTCTCCGCTTGGTATAAATGCTCCATCTTGGCGTATAGTTTTATATGCACCTTTATATTCAGGAATTTTTTTAGAAATATCTACCATTACAAGCTCTTCTATACTATCTCTTGTTCCTGAACTTGATGGAGGACCATAGATTGTAATTTTTCTATTTGGTAGATTTTTATTGATTTGTTGCCAATTTGTATAAGGATTTGGGACTAATTTTCCATCTTGTGGAATTTCTTTGGCCAAAGCTAAAAATAACTCATGTAAGCTTATATTTAATGGAGCATTGATTTTATTTTGAGCTAAAACTATGCCATCATAACCTATCATAATCCCGACTATATCACTCACACCTGATTTTTTACAAGTTTCAAATTCACTTGGCTTGATTGCTCTTGAAGCATTAGAAATATCAGTAATTCCCTCGCAAAACACTTTAAAACCACCGCCTGTGCCAAGACTTTCAACTATAGGTGTTTTTGTATTTTTTATAGAAGCATACTCTTCAGCAACAAAAGAAGTAAAAGGATAGACAGTAGATGAACCTGCTATTTTTAATTCTGCTGCGTTTAAACTAACAAAGGTAGCCACACTTAAAGCCAAAAGTTTTTTCATTTTTTCTCCTTGTTTTAAAAAAAGTAATGAAAATTTAAAAAAACTTGGAAACATTTTGGATACATGTATTTTTTGATATAATTTTATATGCTAAATGTTATTTTGATAGAAGATGATAAAGATTTAAATGAGTTAATTAGTTTAAGACTTAGTCAAGAAAATATAAAAATTTATAATTATTTTGATTTTTTTGACTTAGAAACTTTTCTAGATACAAATGAAATAGACTTAATCATCATGGATAGAAATTTACCAAGTGGCGATAGTGTAGAGATGATAAAACAATTAAGAAAAAAAGGTTATATGGAGCCTGTGATTTTTCTTAGTGCAAAGACTTTACAAAAAGATATTTTAGAAGGTTTTGAGCAAGGCTGTGATGATTATATATGCAAACCTTTTGATTTTAATGAACTTTTATTTAGAATCAAAGCCGTAACTAAAAGAAATAAAACTCCAAAAGAACAAATTTCTTATCAAGATTTTACTTTATATATAGAAGAGAGAAAATTAATTCATCAAACAAATACATTTGAAAATTTATCAACCCTAGATGTAGAATTACTCAAGTGTTTTTTTAATCATAAAAATCAACTTCTAAGCCGTCAATTTTTAAGTGAGCAAGTATGGAAAAATGACACAACAAGTGATAAGACAATCAATACGGCTATTTTAAGATTAAAACAAAAAATTCCACAAATTAAAGAAAATATCATTTCAGTGCGCTCGGTGGGTTATAAATTGTGTTAAAAATCAGAAATTTTTTTGCTTTATTTTTTATATGTTTTTGTATATTTTTTATAGGATTGTTTTATTTTATCAATGAGCAATATATAAATAACACTATAAAAAGCACTTATGAGCAAAAATTAAAAACCTTGAATGATACATTAAAATTTAGCATTATAAAAACACTCAATACAAACAACATTCAAGAATTTTCTCAACAAACAAGAGCAGATTTTATCATCAAAAAAGATGGAAAAACCATCTCATCTTTAGATGATTTTGATTTTTTTAAAAATCAATTTAACGCAGATTTTACACATGAATTTTTTAATAATAAAGAAATTTATTATAAAGCTTATCAATATGAAGGATATAAATACATCATCATTGTTTATCCAAAAATAAACGCAAAAATACAAGATTTTTGGATAAAAAATATTTTGATTTTTTTGCTTTTTTTAGCAGTATTAACTGCAATATATATTTTTATATTTAACTTTTTTAAAAAATACTTTCAAGAATTACTTTTGTTTATTAAAAATATAAAGAGTCAATCAGAATTTCATTTTACAAAGAACTTTTTTTATGATTTAAATTCTTTAAATTTAAGATTATTAAAAATAAAAAAGTTATTTTATGAGAAAGAATTACAAAATAAAAAACAAGCCAAAAAAATTAAAATGAAAAACACTCAACTTTCAAATTTAATCAGTGCTATTTCACATGAGTTAAAAAATCCTTTAAGTGTTATAAATTTAAGTTTGCAATCTTTAGAAAAAGAACATAATGATGAAACTATGAGAAAATTTATGCTTGAAAAAATTCACAAGCAAAGCGTAAAAATCAACCAACTAACACACAAACTAAATTTTGTTTTTAATTTAAATATCACATCTTTAAATAAAGAAAATTTTGATTTATATGCTTTAAGTAAAAATATTGTTGAAAATTTTAATGAAAACAGGATTAAAATTCAAGGAGAGCAAACTTTCATAAAAGCAGATTCTTTTCTCATTGAGCAAGTTATTATTAATCTCATTAGCAATGCACTAAAATATAGTCAAAAAGATATTTTTATTGAAGTTAAAAACCAAGAATTTACTATACAAGATCAAGGCATAGGCATAGAGGAAAAATACTTAAAATTAATCACAAAAAAATTTTATAAAATCAATACTAGCCAAAACAATTCTTTTGGACTAGGATTGTTTTTAGTTAAAAAAATACTCACTTTACACAAAAGCTCTTTGAAAATTCAATCTAGCCCACAAAAAGGCAGTGTTTTTTCTTTTAGTATAAAAAATACAAAATAATTTTTTTATTATTAATATCTTTTTAATAAAACTATATTAATATAATAAAGCAATAACACTTAAAGGAGAGAAAATGCTTTCAAAAGAAGTAGTAGCTTTATTAAATGAGCAAATTAATAAAGAAATGTATGCAGCAAATTTGTATTTGAGTATGAGTTCATGGTGCTATGAGCATAGTTTTGATGGTGCAGGGGCGTTTTTGTTCGAGCATGCAAGAGAAGAAAGTGATCATGCTAGAAAACTCATCACTTATTTGAATGAAACTGATTCTAAAGTAGAATTAAAAGAAGTTAAAAAACCTGATAGTGATTTTAAATCATTGCTTGATGTATTTGAAAAAACTTTTGAGCATGAGCAAAGTATCACTGCTTCTATTAATAATCTTGTAGATTTTATGCTTTCAAGTAAAGATTATTCTACTTTTAATTTTCTACAATGGTATGTAAGCGAACAACACGAAGAGGAAGCGCTTTTTAGAGGTATAGTAGATAAAATCAAACTCATAAGCGATAATGGTAATGGCTTATACATGGTAGATCAATACATCAAAAGTCTGACTAATAAATAATTTTTTAGCTTCCATAAATTTGGAAGCTAAATATCTTTTAATTTAAAAGAATTCTTGCAAAATAAAAGTAAATTTGCTAAAATACTTTTTATTTAAAAGGATTTTTATGCAAATGAATGAAATTACTGATAAACTTAAATTTATACTCCAAAAAGAAGGTATAAAAAACGCCAAAGATTCTGATGTAGCTAAGATGCTAAATATCAATCCTGATACCTTTTATAGTATGAAATTTAGAAATTCCATACCTTATAAACAAATACTTCATTTTTTAAATGAAAGAAATATCAATATCAATGCGTTTTTTTATGAAGATTCCCTTGAGAGTAATACTCTAACGCATGATCTAAACTATAATGTTTTAAAATATTATGATGTTAATGCTTCTATGGGAGGTGGAGCTTTAAATGATAATGTAAGTTTTTCAGAAGTGATTATAGATGAAAAACTAAGTGATTTTTTTGGCTCTAAAGATTGTGATATCATCCCATGTATAGGCGATAGCATGGAGCCTGAAATCAAAGATGATTCTTTGTGTTTAGTAGATAAAAGCAAAAGCTTTAAAGAAGGTGGAGTTTTTGCGGTAAATACCAGAGATGGTTTATTTATCAAACAAATTTTTAAAAGCAATAAAGGCGGAGTTTATTTACACTCTTTTAACCTAAGTTATGCAGATGTTCATTATCAAAATGGAGACTTTTTAATTGTAGGTAAGGTAGTAGGAACTATTAGTAGAATTTAATATTTAGCAAATAACTTCTTTTTCTATATGATAATTTTTATTATTTAAATTAATAAAAAGTTAATAAATTATATTTTTAAGTTAATTTTTATTAAAAAATAGTCAAAATTATGTTTTAAAAGTTAATAGATAATAAATAAGAGTGTTTTTATCTTTTAACAAAACTACATGAAAGGGAAGTTATGAAACATAAACTAGCTAAAGTCGCCACTTATGCTTGTTTAGCATTGGGCATTAGTTTGACTACACAAGCTTTTGCTTCTTCAGAGCCTAGAACCCTTGATGGTTATGTGGCTCAAGAAGATGCATTTTTTGATTATCTTTATAAAAATCACCCTATTTTTAAATATGAAAAAGAAGGGCGTTTGGTGGGTAAATTTACCCATAGTGATAGAACTGAAAATTGGGTTGTAAATCAAAATGGAGCTAAATTTGCTGCCGAGCATGATTTAAAACAAGCTTCTATTACTTATCGCTTGCCTTATGAATCTTTTTTGGATTTTCCAAACAAATTTGTGGGTCCAAAAAAATGTGGCGAATGCCATCCTGCTCAATATGCTTCTTGGGAGCGCTCTCGTCATGCAAAAACCGTGCGTTTTCCACATGAAATGGAAGAAGTTGGTGGAGCTGAAGGTTTGAAAAAACCTATGTATAATTCTCAAGCTACTATTTTACCCGATGGAATTTATCCAAATGATGTTTATGCTCTCATTGGAACACCAAGAACAAAATATGGTTTTATAGATAGATGGCTTGTGCGTGGAACTTACCATGTTGAAGATGGAAATTTGAGTGATTTAAGTGGTAAATTAACCGCTGGAGGTAATCAATTTTCAAGACTTTGGAGTGAGTTTTTAACCCCTGAAATGGCACAAAAAATAGCTGCATTTGCACCTGGTTTTCCTACTAAAATGGAAGATTTTGGAGGAAATGGCTCTCAAGTATGGGGAACAAACTCTTATGCTGCAACCTATAAAGAAAAAGCGGTTTTCCAACCTGCTACTGCGTATTGTGAAACCTGTCATACTTTTAAATTTGACTTTAAAAGCAAGGAAGAATTTTACAAAGCACTGGGTAATCCAAAAGAACTTCAAAAACATACCATCTCAAAAGGCATTACTTGCGAGGAATGCCATGGGGCTGGAGCACATCTTTATGGAGCAAGAGGTGCGGGTATGCCATCAAATTGTGAAAGATGTCATCAAAGATTTTCATATAATGAAACCGATGCTAAAATCAATCCTAGAAAACCTTTCAACGCATATTTTAAATCAAGTTGCCCTGCGTGTGGAACAGAAGGCGCTCAAATGTATTCTTCAGCACACTACGATAAGGGTATGAGATGTAACACTTGTCATGATCCACATGAAGTAACTTTTAATGATTGGAAAAGCGGTTATACTAAAACAAAACTTAAAAAAACTTGCAAAGATTGTCATGAAACCCAAGCAAGCTTTTTCAAAAAAGGCGGAATTCACGCAAAAGATAACTGTACAGCTTGTCACATGCCAAATATGATGAGTTGTGAAAACTTTGGAGCAGTTCAAAACCCTGATAAAGGTGGATTTGATAATGTTAGAGCTTCACATATTTGGAATATCAAAGTAGATAAAACCGCAAAAACACTTAATCCACCAGAAGGCAAAGAAAGATCGCCTAAAGTTGGTGGTTGGACTATAGCTAGAGATGATGAAGGTAGATTTTTCCTTGATTTAATGTGGAGTTGTGGTAGAACTAGTTTTAGTGATATTAACCTAATGGGTCCTGGTGCAAGTGGTTGTCATAGTCCTGTACAATCAACCTTACCTGAAAAACTTCACTTTAGCAATCAAGAAATGATTTATGATAAAGTAATGCAGTGGCAAAACCCTGTTAAAGAAGGATATGAGAAAATTAGAAAAGGCATAGCAAATATTGATAAAACTTTTGCTGAAAAAAATAAACTTTCAATAGAGCAAAAATCAAAAGTATTAAGCCTAACTAATCAAGCTCAAGCCATAGCTGATAGACTAGAAAAAGATGGTTCTTGGGGTGTTCATGGACCTGCTTATTCTAAGAAAATCATAGAAGAAGCTTTAATTTATATCCAAGAAGCACAAAATATCCTAAATGGTAAATAAAAACAAAGGAAGAATGAAAAATTCTTCCTTAAAATAAGGAGCTAGTCTTGAAAAATTTAATTACTCGACTTTTTATTGTGCTTTTTACTCTTTTTATGCCATCAGGATTTATTTTTGCTGAGGCTAATGGAGAAATAGGCTCAATAGAAGGTGTAAAAAGCATTAGCTTAGCACAAGCTCAAGAAATGCTAGATCAAAACAATACTTATTTTTTTGATGTCAATTCAGAGCAAGATAGACAAGCTAATGGTTATATACCTAATTCCATATCAACCTATGTGGAAAATTGGCAAAATTTATTACCTAATGATAAAAATGCAAATTTAGTATTTTATAGTTTAAATCGTTTTAGATTTGAAGCTTCTCAAGCAGCTGCAGTTGCTATAGAACTTGGCTATAAAAACTCTGTTGTAATGCTTGATGGTATAGAATCATGGGTAACTTCAGGTAGAAAAGTTGAAAAAATAGACACAGTTAAATGGGAAAAAGCTAAAGAAATTATCGAATTTAAAGACACTATCCACTCAAGATTTAAATTTAGCAACACCCCATCTTGTCGTGATTGTCATGCTCAAAAAGGTAAAGGCATTAGAGCTGATATTGCAGCAAATAAAAACCTAATCAATCAAAAATGTGCAACTTGTCATGAAAAAGCAAGCAATGCTTTAGCAAAAAGCGCTCATGGGGTGCAAGAGTTCTTACCCGCTCAAGATATGCAAAAGAAAAAAGAAAAACCATCTTGTGCAACTTGTCACTCTATTCATATTACCCCAAAACATTCAGGAATTTATTCACAAAAACAATTAGTTGATCAAAAATGCACACAATGTCATAAACAAAAAAGTGCAACTTTTCATATGACTTTTCATGGTAAAGGTATGTTTTTAAGCACTCCAGGTGAAACTCCAAGTGTTGCTACTTGTTCTGATTGTCATGGAAAACATAATATTTTAAAATCAAGCGAAAGAAGCTCAACTCTCTCGCCAATTAACCGTGTTCAAACTTGCAAATCATGCCACCCAAATGCAAATGAAAATTTCGCAAATTGGATGGCACATGCTGATCATAGTGATGGCGAAAAATATCCTGGATTACATGGTGCTTATATATTCATGACTATTTTGGTCATTTCTGTATTTGTTTTCTTTGGAGCCCATACTATACTTTGGTGCTTGCGTTTAATTGCTATGCGTATAAAATATCCTAAAGAATGGAAAGAAGCAAGAAAAGCAGCACATGAAGATAAAGTAAGAGTAAGAAGATTTAGCACTTTTCATAGAATTCAGCATTTTTTTATGGCAGTTAGCTTTTTGGGTCTTGCATTCTCAGGCTTACCGCAAAAATTCTATGATTCAGCATGGGCTAAACCTATGATTGATTTAATGGGTGGAGATATCATTAACGCTGCAACCATACATCATATTTCAGCCATAGTAATGTTTGCAGTATTTTTCTCTCACATTGGAGAAATAATCATCGTAAATTGGAAACGCCGTGATGTAGCAAGGGATCCAATAACTGGCAAAATAAGCTTTATGAAAGTTTTAAAAGCTACTTTTGGGCCTGATTCTTTAATGCCAAATTGGCAAGATTTTAAAGATATGAAAGATCATTTTAAATGGTTCTTTGGTTTTGGACCAAGACCGCAATTTGACCGCTGGACTTATTGGGAAAAATTTGACTATCTAGCAGTATTTTGGGGTATGTTTATCATTGGTATTTCAGGGCTTATTTTATGGTTTCCTGCTTTCTTTGGTAAATTTTTACCAGGTGAAGCAATCAACTTAGCAACCCTACTTCACTCTGATGAAGCTTTACTTGCTACAGGATTTATTTTTGCAATTCACTTCTTTAATACGCATTTTAGAGCAGATCGCTTCCCTATGGATATGGTGATTTTTTCAGGAAGTATTAGTGAAGAAGAGATTAAACAAGAAAGAAGCGTATGGTATAAACGCTTAAAAGAAAGTGGAAAATTAAGCACTTTATATGAAAATAAAAGTAACTTCAAAGCATATCAATGGCTAGCTAAACTTGCAGGATTTGCAATGCTAATCACTGGCTTAGTATTTTTATTTTTAATGCTTTATACTTTCTTTAACACTATCTTATAACCTTATTCGCTATAATAGCGAATAAGGACTTTTTCTAATTTTTTCAAGGATTTTAAATGTTTAAAACAATACTCTCACTTAGTTTTTTAAGTATTTTTTTTATAGCTTGTTCTAATGAAGAAAAACTTGATTCTAATTTAATCTCAAGCGGTACACAATTTTCTAAAGAAAATTTACAAAAAGCAAATGATTTAGATAAAAAATCTTATGAAGAAATAGCTCATTTATTTAAAGATAATGCAAATATAAAAAGTGATGATAAAAACATTTTAATCATTTTTAGCGCAAATCACTGCCTTTATTGTGATAAATTAAAAGAAGAAATTAAAAATGATAAAAAAATACAAGAACTTATAAAAGACAAATACAGCTCATATTATATAAATATAAGCTATAAAAAAATTCATACATTTTATAAAAACCATAAAAGTGACTTAAGTACAGCTGAACTTTCTAGTATTTATGATATAGTAGCCACCCCTACTATTGTAATTTTAAACAAAAATAGCCAAACTTTGCTAAATTATCCTGGTTTTATTAGCGCAAAAAGACTAAGCGCTACAATGGAGTTTTTAAATCAAAAAGAAAATCAAAATTTAGACGAAGCAACCATAGCACAAAAACTCATACATTTTTATAAAGAAAATAATATTTAAAGGTTAAAAATGCAGTATTTTTTTTCTTTTGCAATGAGTTTTTTGCTAATGAGCATATATGCCATAGCTTGTGCTGTGGCAACCTTTATAGAAAATGATTTTGGTATTAGTGCAGCTAAAGCTTTAATTTATAATAATGCTTGGTTTGATATGTTGCATTTATTACTAGGTTTAAATTTAATCGGAGTGATATTTTACAACAAGCTTTTTCAAAAGAAAAAATACTCTATCTTGCTTTTGCATTTATCTTTTATAGTGATTTTAATCGGTGCTGGACTTACTAGATATTTTGGCTTAGAAGGTGGAATGTATATAAGAGAAAATCAAAGCTCTAACACCATAGTTACTAGGGAAGAATTTATAAAAATTACTGATTTTGATGCTAATGTTAGTTTTGAATTTCCTATTAGCTTTACCCCGCTAACTCAAAAGCATTTTGAAAAAACTATTGACTTAAATGGTGAAAAATTAATCATAAGCTCTATCAAATACACTCCACAAAAAGACTCTATTACACCTGCTAGCTTAAAATTAAATATTAATTATCAAAAAGCAAATACACAAATAATCTTAAATCCAAATTTTACAAAAAAACAAGCAGTGCATTTTAACTTACAGGGAAAAAATTTTACTATCAATTGGGGACCAAGAGAAATTAAGCTTCCTTTTGCATTACACTTGAAAGATTTTATACTAGAGCGTTATTTAGGTTCTATGAGTCCATCTTCTTATACTTCCAAAATTCAAATCATGGATGAGCAAAATAATATTAATCTAGATTATGATATTTTTATGAATAATGTTCTTGATTATGGCGGGTATAGATTTTTTCAAAGTTCTTATGATCAAGATGAGCAAGGCACTATACTTTCAGTAAATAAAGATCCTGGTAAAATCCCTACTTATATAGGTTATACTTTATTGATTTTGGGATTTTTATGGGTTTTATTTGATAAAAACTCAAGATTTCATCGTTTAAGCATTTATTTAAAAAAAGGTCAAAGCTTTGTATTGTTTATTTTGCTTTTTGCAAATTTACAAACTCCGCTTTTTGCACAAGAAAATAAAAATGAAATTTTAAATTTAATCTCAAATTTACAAAAAAATTCCTATGAGCATTCTTTAAATTTTGCAAGATTACTTGTGCAAGATCATAATGGTAGAATCAAGCCTTTAGATACTTTGGCAATGGAGTTTGTTTATAAAATCACTCAAAAAGAAAAATTTTTAAATCTTCACTATGATCAAATTTTTCTAGCAATGATGATTTATCCTAAAGAATTTAGAAAAATCAAAATGATAGCTACAAAAACAAGCAAGCTAAGAGAATTAATAGGCGCAGATATAAATGAAAAATACATAGCATTTGATGATGTGTTTGATAATGGGATATATAAACTTAGTAATTATGTTGAGGAAGCTAACCGCAAAAAGCCCTCACTAAGAACTAACTTCGATAAAGATTTGCTAGCCTTAGATGAAAAAATAAATCATGCATATTATATTTATAGCGGTCAAGCTTTAACTATTTTTCCTGATATTAATGAACAAAGTTTAAAGTGGTATTCTCCAGTGCAAATTTTACCTTTTGCAAAAGAAGATGTAGAGCGTTTACAAATGCTTTTAGTTGGCTATTTTTTACAAGTTCGCAATGGTGTTGAAAATAATCAATGGCAAGATGCGAATGAAATTTTACAATCTTTAAAAGATTTTCAAAATCACTATGGAAGTAGTGTTTTACCGCCAAAAGAAAGATTAAATCTTGAAATACTGCTTAATCATTATAATATCTTTGATAATCTAACTTTTGTTTATATTAGCTTTGCGTTAGTATTTTTCTTCTTAAGTTTTTATACTATATTAAAAAATATTTCTTTATCTGCCTTTGTATATAGATTTTTTTACATCATTTTAAGTATATGTGTAATCATACATGCACTAGCTTTAATCATTCGTTGGTATGTAGGTGGGCATGCTCCTTGGAGTAATGCTTATGAAAGCATGATTTATATAGCTTTTGCTTGTGCGATAAGTGCTGTGATATTTTTTAAAAAATCACTCTTGGCTTTATGTGGTGCGAGTTTTTTAGCAGGCATTTCGCTTTTTGTAGCTCATCTTGGCTTTATGGATCCTCAAATTGGAAATTTAGTACCTGTTTTAAAATCATATTGGCTTAATATTCATGTTTCTATTATAACAGCAAGTTATGGATTTTTAGCACTTTGTTTTATTATAGGGATTTTGAGTTTAATTCTTTTTGCTTTAAGGGGTAAAAATAAAAATATAGATTTAAACATCATTAAATTACACTGCGTTAATGAAATGTCTATGATAATAGGACTTGCAATGCTTACAATAGGAAATTTTTTAGGCGGAGTTTGGGCTAATGAAAGCTGGGGAAGATATTGGGGTTGGGATCCAAAAGAAACTTGGGCTTTGATTTCTATTGTAGTTTATACTATGGTATTGCACTTAAGATTTATTTTTAAAACTTATTTTATTTTTGTTTTTGCAAGTGCTAGTGTTTTAGCCTTTTATAGCATATTAATGACTTATTTTGGAGTAAATTTTTACCTTTCTGGGCTCCATTCTTATGCAAATGGTGACGCTTTTCCTATACCAACTTTTGTGTATGTTTTGATTGTGCTTAATTTTATTTTAATTATTAGCGCAGGAAGAAAAAGGGATTTAAATACGCCTAGTTTTTAAACTAGGCTTTGCTTTTTTCTATTTCTTGAAGTGCATGGATAAGATCTTTTAAATTTTCATAAGGAATATGAACTTTCCAATCTATTCCATTTTCTTTTTTTAAAGCCACACCTATACTTAAGACATCATTGCTTCCTATACCATAAGGATTAGAAAGATTACAAAGGCTTATTTCTCCACTTTTACTACCATGTAATTCTATAGTTTTAAATATTTTTTTACTCATGTTTATCCCTAAAAGCTGTGATAATTTTTGCTTGAAATTTCAACCAATCTTTTTGAAGCATGATAGGAAAACCACCATAAACCCTAGCACCTTCTAAATTTTTAGTGACCCCACCTCTTGCTGCTATGGTAGCAAAATCTCCTATTTCTAAATGTCCGCTTGTAGCGCTTTGTCCACCCATGGTGACATTTTTACCCAAAATACTTGAGCCTGAAATTCCACTTTGAGCTACTATAAGACAATTCTCCCCTACTTCACAATTATGTCCTACTTGAACAAGATTATCAATCTTTGTACCTTGCTTTATGATAGTGCTTTCAAAAACCGCTCTATCAATAGTCGTGCAAGCTCCAACTTCCACAAAATCTTCTAAAATAACATTCCCATTGTGATAAATCTTATAATGCTCGCCATTTTTTGTATGTGCATAACCAAAGCCATCGCTACCTATAACACAATTTGCTAGCAAATGGCATTTTTTACCTATTTTAGTGTCATTATAAATCACAACATTTGGATGGATTGTAGTATATTCACCTATACTTACATTATCGCCTATATAAGCTCCTGCCATTATCACTACATGATCAGCTATTTGGACATTTTCTCCAATATAAACATTTGGCATAATCTTGGCACTTTTAGCGATTTTAGAATTTTTCTTTTCACTAGAAATTAAAGGTTTAGCAAAAAGCTTACTTAAAAGCGCAAAAGATAAATGTGGATTATCAACAACTAATTTAACACAATCTTTTGAAACTAAATTTTCAAATTCTTTTGAGACCAATATAGCCCCAGCTCCACTACTTGCAATTTTTTTAGAGTTTTTTTCTCCATCGCAATAACTAAGTTCAGTAAAACTTGCATTATTTAATGAATTTAAAGCTGTAATTTCTATATCATCTCCGCAATATTCTATGCCTAAAAATTTAGCAATTTCACTAATTTTCATTTTACCTCCATTAAAATAGAACCACTTCTAACTACACTAATAGGATTATACTTTTTCATAGTTTTTAAAAAGTTATCAATATTTTTTGCATCATCACTTGCCATTACTATAATAAACTCATCATCACTATAAGTTACACTGCCATTATAAGCTTTTAATATAGCATCTAAGCCTGCAAAATTTTCATTTAAAGCAATCTTTACCAAAGCTGTTTCTTTTTCTATAAAATCACTAGAATCAATTACCTTATAAGTAGGTATGAGTTTATGAAGTTGCTTTATGATTTGCTCAAAAACTTTTTCATCGCCTAAAGTAACGATATTTATCCTTGAGAATTCTTTATCATCAAGCGGAGCAACCGTAAGAGATTCTATATTATAACCGCGTCCTGAAAAAAGCCCGACAACGCGTGATAATACCCCATGCTCATTTAATACAATGACAGAAATTACTCTTCTTTTCATTTTTTATCCTTGTTTTTATAGCTAGGTAAAATCATATTATAAATAGCTCCGCCCGCAGGTACCATAGGTAATACATCTTCATAACGATCTATAGCTACATTTAAAACACAAGTTTTTTTAGATTCTAAGGCTGCTTTAAAAGCTTTTTGAAATTCTTCTTTATTAAAAACATTATAACCCTCACAATGAAAACCTTTAGCAATAGTAACAAAATCAGGTTGACTTGTTAGATCTGTATTAGAAAATCTTTCTTTATAAAACATACTTTGCCATTGTCTTACCATACCTAAAAAAGAATTATTTAAAATGATATTAATCACTTTAATTCCATAAGCACTTGCTGTCATTAGCTCTTGTATATTCATTAAAAAAGAACCATCGCCTACAAAATTTATTACAACTTCTTCATCTACAGCTAATTTAGCCCCAAGTGCAGCCGGTAAAGAATACCCCATAGTTCCTTGCCCACCGCTTGTTGCAAGTTGTCTTGCATAATTAAAAGGATAAAATTGCGCTACCCACATTTGATGCTGTCCCACATCAGTAATTATCCTTGCATCAGGAGCTAATCTAGCACATTCTTCTATAACCCATTGAGGTTTTAAAACTTCATCACTATCTTCATAGATTAAAGGATATAATTGTTGATAGTTTTGTAAAGTTTTAAACCATTCTTGGTATTTTGTGTTGTCAAAACTTTCTTTTTTTAATTCTTCTAAGGTATCTAAAATAACACTTTTAATATCCCCAACTATAGGAAAATGCGCTTCGATGATTTTAGAAATAGAGCTTGGATCTATATCAATATGAACGATTTTTGCACCCTTAGCAAACTCACTTGTTTTACCAGTAATCCTATCATCAAACCTAGCACCCACAGCAATGAGTAAATCACACTCACTTAAAGCGATATTTGCACAATAACTTCCATGCATACCTGCCATTTTTAAATTAAGCTCATCATCGCTTCTTAAAATCCCTAGAGCCATCAAAGTTTCAACTGCAGGAATTTGGCAAAAATGAATCAAGTCTCTTAATTCGTCACTAGCATTAGAAGCTATGCAACCTCCACCTAGGTAAAATAAAGGTTTTTGAGCATTTTTAATCAAACTTACTAATTTTTTAATTTGCTTGATATTTCCTTTATAGGTTGGCTTGTAAGTTTTCATAGAAATTTCTTTAGGATAATGCCATACACCCATAGCAGCAGTAACATCTTTAGGTATATCAATATGCACAGGCCCTTTTCTACCTGTTGTAGCAATATAAAAAGCTTCTTTTAAAATTTTAGGTAATTCTTCGATATTTTTTACTAAATAATTATGCTTTACACAAGGTCTTGAAATACCTATAGCATCGATTTCTTGAAAAGCATCTGTTCCTATTAAAGAATTTGCAACTTGAGCCGAAATTAAAACCAAAGGTATAGAATCACTATAAGCAGTAGCTAAACCTGTAACTGTATTAGTAAAACCAGGTCCACTTGTAACTACTGCCACACCAACTTTACCACTCATTCTAGCATAAGCATCAGCGCTATGTAAGGCCGCTTGCTCATGTCTGACTAAAATGTGTTTAAAATGAGTTTGTTTGTAAATTTCATCATAAATATTTAAAGCCGCACCACCAGGATAACCAAAAACTACTTTAACATTTTCTTCTTTTAATGCTTCACAAATCATTTGCGAGCCATTTAGCTCTTTCATTATTTTACCTTTTTGCTTAAAATGGAAAATATTATAACGATAATTTAATAAATATTATTTTACAAGAAAGAGTTTCTTGAAAATCAAGAAACTACTTGTGCTTTTTTAGCGTATTCTATACCTAAATCAAAAGCTTTTGCATTTGCCTCTTTAGTTTTTGCAGGTACCATATCAAGCATAGTTTGTTTTAATGCATCAATATCAATACATTTACTCATATAAGCAGCTATAGCTAAAGCAACGACTGATTGAGTAGCTACATTCCCTACTTCTTCTTTAGCTATAGTAATAATAGGAATTTCAAAAATTTTCCATCTTGCATAATCTTCTTTACTTGGATGAACTAAATTTGGCTCTATAACTATAACACCACCATCACAAACACCATCTTTGAAACTATGATAACCTTTATCAGCAGTTGAAAGCATAAAACTAACTTCACCTTCTACTGCATAAGGAAAAAAGATTTCATTTTCATCAACGATAATATCAACCTTAGTTGGCCCACCTCTAACTTGAGAAGTATAAGTAGAAGCTTTAAAAGCATTACGCCCTTCTTTAATGGCGGCTTTAGCTAGAATTTCACCTGCAGTGATAACCCCTTGTCCACCTTCACCACAAAATCTTAATTGATATTTCATTTTAATACTCCCAAATCAACCATTCTTTTTTCTTTCAAGGCTCTTCTAACTTCCTCATAAGCTTCACAATATTCTGTTTTACTTTCATCTTGGTGTAAAATTCCTGTAGGGAATTTATCCGCTCTTTGTTCATAGTCTAATTGTTCAAATTTAGACTTTTCAATACAACGATTTTTAATCCAATCAAGCATGCTTACAGCTTCGCCCATTTTGTTTTTTCTACCTAGATTAATATGGCAGTTTGAAAATACATCTACAAAACTATAACCTTTGTGAGATAAAGCTTTAAAAATGATATTTTCAAGCTTATTTGCCTCTATAACATTTGTTCTTGCTACAAAAGAAGCCCCAGCGGCTTTAGTAAGCTCACAAGCATCAAAATTTGGGTCTATATTACCTGCTTGAGCTGTAACAGTGTAAAAGCCTTGTGGGGTAGTTGGTGAAGTTTGTGAATTTGTAAGACCATAAATAAAATTATTGATTAAAATATGAGTTAAATCTATATTTCTTCTACATCCATGGATGGTATGATTTCCACCAATTGCTAAAGTATCGCCATCTCCGCTTACTACGATTACATGTTTTTTAGGGTTTGCTAGTTTAATCCCTGTTGCATAAGCAATAGCTCGACCATGAGTAGTATGGACTGTATTGCAATTTACATAAGAACTCATTCTACCACTGCAACCTATACCAGAAACTAAACAAACATCATCCATATTCCAGCCAAGTTTTTGAATAGCTCTAATAATAGCTTTTAAAACAACACCATCCCCACAACCCCAGCACCATTGTGTTGGAAGTTTATCTACTCTTAAATATTCATCATAATTAAAAGCCATTTTATATATTCTCCTTTACTTTAGCAATAATTTCACTTGGGGTTATAGGGCGACCATTTGCACGGTGCAAGCTAATAAAATCATCTCTCTTACTTACTCTTTGAATTTCTTCTAAATATTGCCCCATATTAAGCTCACTTACCATAACTTTTTCAAATTTAGATACTACTTGAGCTATTTTTTTCTCAGCTACTGGATAAAGGGTAATAGGTCTAAAAAGCCCTACTTTTAAACCCTCTTCTCTAAGTCTTAAAATAGCTTCTTTGGCAGATCTTGCAACGCTACCATAGGCGATGATTAAAAACTGCGCATCATCACACATAAACTCTTCATAAGTACAAATTTCATCGGTATTATTTTTAATCTTACCAAATAATCTTTTGATATTTTTATCTACTATTGCTCCATCTTCTGTTGGAAAGCCTATGTCTCCATGATGAAGTCCTGTGATATGATAACGATAACCTTCAAAGAAAGGATTTAGTATGGCAGCTTCATTTTTACCTGCTGCATAAGGTTTGTAATCTTTTTTATCACCCGTAAATTTTTTGCGGTTGATAATTTCTAATTCTTCTAAATCAGGTAATTTTGCCTTACCATTCATGTGTCCTATGGTTTCATCTAAAAGCAAAAATACTGGAGTCATGTATTTTTCAGCTAAATTAAAAGCTCTAATAGTTTCAGTGTAAGCTTCCTCTAATGAAGCAGGAGCTAAAGCTATACTTGCATAATCTCCATGCGTTGGAGCTTTTGCTTGAAATAAATCACCTTGTGCAACCCTTGTTGGAAGACCAGTTGAAGGACCACCTCTCATAACATTTACAATTACTAGTGGAATTTCAGCTATAAAACCCAAACCAATTTGTTCAGCTTTTAAAGAAATTCCCGGTCCGCTGCTTGCTGTCATGGATTTTACTCCACTCATAGAAGCACCTAAGGCCACGCTAATACCCGAAATTTCATCTTCCATCTGTATAAAAGTACCATCATTTTTTGGTAACATATGGCTTAGCTCATGTGCTATTTCAGAACTTGGGGTAATTGGATAACCACCAAAAAATTTACAGCCACAATCAATCGCAGCTTTGGCTACTAAAACATTACCTGTTGATATAACTTCTCTCATTTTGTTTTCCTATGCATTTAGTTTTTTGTATTTATTTTCTTTGACAGCTTGTGCTCTTTCTTTAGCTTCTGGCGTAAGCTTTGCAAATTTAAATTCATCTCTTTTGGCAACAAAGATCGCAAAATCAGGACAGTGACTTTCACATTCACTACAGCCTATACAAGAATCAGGATGAACCACTTCTATCATCTGTCCTAAAACTGCACTGATTTCATCTCTCATTGCTAAAACTCCGGCTGGACAATAGCTAACACAGATATTACAAGCCTTACATCTTGCTTCATCAACCCAAACTGGTGTATTCTCTGGAGCAATCATTAATATTCCTTTCTAGTTTTTTGTAATTTTCTAATGATTTTTTATTAAAAATTATTTTTAAAACAAACTTTTTATTATAGCGAATTTATAGCATGATTAAATATTATTTAAAAGATAAAATAAAACTAATAAGATTTTATAACACAAAGTAACATTAGGAGTAAAAAACTCCTAAAAAATTATTTATAATTATACTGAATAAAAGAATTTTCCAATGCAATTTGTTCTTGATTGTCTAATTTTAATTCTAAAGTTTCAAGCACCCCATCAAGACTAATCCTTGCCATAACTCCAAAAGCTTTTTCTCTTATGCCATATTCTCCATCTAAAATCACACATACTGGTAAAAATTCTCCACTTTTTAAAGCCTCTATCATTCTCACGCAAGCACTAGCGGGAGCTAAATAGGCTGAAGTTTTTAAATATTTTATAATTTTAGCACCACCGGTTTTAACCTCTTGTTCAATTTGAACAATATCTTGCTTATTTAAGACTTCACTTAAAGCTTTATTTTGCACTTTACTTTGAGATTTTACCAAAACCATACTATCATTGTGAAAACCTATAAGCTTAGTATCTATATAAGAAGTTTTTATATCTAATTTTTTGCTCACTTCGTATTTAAATCTAGCATTATCTAAAACACCTGCCATAGCAATGATTTTTTTTAATGAAAATAATTTACTTTCATAAAGAGCGTTGAGTAAAAAATCTACAGGATTGCTTACTATGATAAACAAAGGATCGTTGTTAAATTTTTTAATATTTTTTGCACACTCAAGCATAATTTTAGAATTAATAGCAAAAAGCTCATCTCTACTCTGACCTTCTTTTCTAGCTACACCTGCACTAAAAATAACCACTTGAGAATCTTTTGAGTATGTATAATCATCCGTACAAGTTATTTTAATATCAAAATTAAAAGCGGCTATGCTTTGACTTAGTTCTAATTCTCTAGCAAAAAGCAAGTCTTTATTAATATCAATCAATATAATCTCATCTATTAATTCTCTTAAAATTAAAGCATAAGCAATGCTTGCACCGATATTTCCTGCTCCTATGATGGTAATTTTCATCTTAGCTCCTTTGTGGTATTATTTAACTAAATTTGTCGGTAATTCAAAAATATTTTTTATCAAATGATAAGGAAGTTGCAAACTTTGTGCGATAAGTTGAGTTTTAAACTCGGGATTATCAATTGTTCCACCTAGTTTAATTTGTGTGCTAATTTGCCTGTCTTTGCCTAATATAATTTGATTGATAATTGGAACTTTAGAAATAACCGAACTAGCTGATTTTAGCGTTCTAAGCTCTAATAAACCATCCACTTGACTACTTCTTAAATTGATTTTAGCTTGACCTAAAATATCTGCACTATCACCATTAAAATTTAGCGCATCTATTTCAAAAAGATCTTTTTTGCGATTAAAACTTATGCCAGCATTTTCTACACTAAAACCTTTTTCATTAAAAGTTGGGGCTTTAAATAAAATCAAACTAGGTATGGTATCAATAAAACTTAAGAGTTGCTGATGAAATTTTAAATCTTTTAAATAAGTATCTTTAAATAAAAATTTGCCTTTAAAAAAATCAGTACTATTACCATCTACATAAAGATTAAACTCGCCTTTTTCAAAAACATTTTGACGCATAAAAGTATTTAGAAAATCATCATCCATTTTTAAAGCTCTAATTTGCATTTGATTTTCTTTAAGCAAAAGCTCAAATTTAGACTCATTTCTATTAGCCCAAGCTTTTATATAGTCTTTTTTGATTTTAGCATTAAATTGATCAAAATCTAAAGTTTTGTTAAAATCTTTTAAGATCAAATCTATATTTTTAGCACTGATATTATAATTTGAATTTTCAAGATTATCTAGTGTGTTTTCTGTATCTTGTTCTGAAAATAATAAATTAACATTATTTAAAGTAATGTTAATATCATCATTGTCTTTTTGTGCAAAAACACTACCACTTGCGCTAGTTAAATTAAAATCTTCTCCTTTTATTTTTATACTAAAACTATCATACTCATAAGGATTATTATCCTTATAGAGTAAAAATGATTCAAAAGTGGTATTATTTATATCTACATCAAAATCTTTAAAATTTAAAGTATCTAATGACAACTCTCCATCATGCACATTATTTTTTTGCATTAATTTAGAATAAGTCTTATACTTTGCAAGCTTAGCAACATAAACAGACATACCTTGGTCAAAATTTAAAGTCGTAGTAAGCTCTTTATTATATAAACTGATATTTTTATCATAGTTAAGATCTAAATCAAGAAATTTATTTTCCATTTTTAAGCTATCTTGTGGTAATTTTAAATTTGCTATAAAGGTCTTAAAATCACCTTTTTTTTGCTTTAAATCAATACTTGCATTAAAATCACCGCTGATTAATTCACTTTGTACACTTGCATTTTTAATCTCTAATTTATCTTTTTGTAAATCAATATTTGCTTGTATGATTTTAAAGTCACTTATATTTATATTAGAATTTACAATATCAAAATTTCCTTTATATGAAATTCTTTCAGGGTGTTCAAAAGGAATTTTCAAAACTAAATCAATCTTTGTAATACCATTGTTTTGTAAAAATGGTAATTTTATATCATACAAACGCAAAATTTTATTCACTCTATAATCAGCTCTAGCATTGTCACTTTTTATGCGTATATAAATTCCTGCTTTTTCATTTAGCATATTGTCTATATAAATTTGACTTTGATTGAGATTGTAATTGTTAAAATATAATTTATCATAGATAAATTCTAGTTTTTGTTTATTAAATTCAAGCCTTACAAAAGGACTAATGATAGGATCTATACCTTTATCTAAAACCACCTTCAAATTATTTACATAACCTTTAGCACTAATATCATTCAAGTAATATCTATGTTTTCCAAAATCTGCAAAGCCATTTAATTTCTCTATAAAATAAAAATCAGCCTTTACCTTACCGCCCACCCAAAGAGCAAGATTAGAAGGCAAATGCACTCCATTTTCCACTAAAATATCAAAAATTTTTGAAATATTATTTGAGCTTATATTTTCTAATTCATAAGCAATTTCTTCTCTTTTAAGTGAGAATTTGACATCACTTTTTAAAAAATCACTATCAATTTCTCCTTTAAAAGTATAAAATTTTGTCTTAGGATTGATAAGTAAAGAGCCAACTACACTAAGGTTATGATCTTTTAAAAGAAAATTATCAATATTAGCTTGTATATTTTTATCACTAATTTTTAAATTGACTTTTACTAAAAGATTTTTACTGTTTACAAAAAATAGATTATTTTTATAAATTAATTCCACGGGATAGTTATTAACAAAAATTTCATCTATATTGATTTCTTGAAAAAACCAATAAATATATTTTACATCTTTGATAAGCTGTACAGCTTTACTCGCACTAGTTTCATTTTGAGTGTTTTGATTTTGAGAATTTACTATAACTTTTTTTGCATTTAAAATGAGTTTTTTATCTAATTTAATATATAATTTCTCCAAATTAATAGAAGAAATTTCTAATTTTTCTATGTAAATTCCATTTTTAAGGTAAATAAACAAAACAATGAAAAGTATCATAGGTAATGCTAAAAATTTAAGAATTTTTTTAATATGTTGTGATTTGATTTTAATTTTTCTTTTATCCATTTTTTATTATCTACTTTTACCTATAAAAACAAACTCTGTAGTTTTTATACCACAAGGTTCTGTTAGTAAGATTATAACGCAATTAGATAAAAATAACTATAAAATGAGCAATATTGATAAATATACTTTATATTTTTTAGGCCATCCACAATCTGGCTGGATAAATATAGGCACAAAAGAACTAAATAGAGCCGAATTTTTACATAAGCTTACCGTCGCTAAAGCAGCACTTGAAACTATTACTTTAATTCCTGGGGAAACGACTGAAATTTTCTTTGAAGAATTAGCACCAAAGTTAAATTTAAATACCAAAACCTTAATGCAAGAATTTTACAAACAAAGCCCTTTTAAAGAAGGTATGCTTTTTCCCGAAACTTATAAAATTCCAAAAGGCATTACAGAAGAGCTTTTAGTAAAATATCTTTTGGCTTACTCTGCAAGTGAATTTAAAAAACTTTCTTATAAAATTTTTAGAGAATACAATGAAAAAAAATGGCATGAATATATCATCATTGCTTCCATTATACAAAAAGAAGCAGCGAGTAATGAAGAAATGCCTATAGTTTCATCTGTGATTAGAAATCGTTTAAGAAAAGGTATGAAGCTTCAAATGGATGGGACATTAAATTATGGAAAATACTCTCATGAAAAAATCACTCCACAAAGAATAAGATCAGATAATAGTTCTTACAATACTTATAAATTTAATGGCATACCAAAAGAAGCTGTATGTAATGTTTCATTTGAAGCTATTAAGGCAGCTATTTTTCCTGCTAAAACAGAATATTTATACTTTGTAAGAGATAAAAAAACCAATAAGCATATTTTTACCTCTACTTTAAAAGATCATAACAAGGCAATAAGAAATTGATTATAAAATTTCTCTTTGGCCTTTTGCATCAGGTTCGCTTAAAACACCTGTTTGTGAAAGTTGTTCTATGATATTTGCTGCGCGGTTATAGCCTATTTTTAAGCGTCTTTGCAAATAAGAAATACTAGTTTTTCTATCTTCTAAGATTACAGCCTTTGCTTCTTCATAAAGCTCATCTAAATCTCCATCATCAAATTCACTTCTTTTATAAGCTCCATCTTGACTATCATCTTTTAAAAAGCTCTCATCATATTCTACTACTTGTTGAGCTTTTAAAAACTCTACAATATTTTCGATTTCATTTTCACTTGCAAAAGGTGCGTGCAAACGCACTAAACCACTCATACCAGGAGGAGTAAATAAACAATCTCCACGCCCTAATAAACTTTCAGCCCCCATAGAATCTAAAATAACCTTAGAATCTATCTTTTGCCCTACTTTATAAGAAATTCTACTTGGTAAATTTGCTTTTACAACACCGGTAACAACATCTACTGAAGGGCGTTGTGTAGCTACGATTAAGTGAATTCCACTTGCTCTTGCCATTTGTGCTAAACGACCTATATAAAACTCTACATCCTTACCTGCTGTCATCATTAAATCAGCCAACTCATCGATAATCACTACAATAAATGGTAAAATTTCTCCACCTTGTTCTTTGATCTTTTCATTGTAATTTTCTATATTTTTAGTTTTTGCTTCAGCCATCAAACGATATCTGCGTTCCATTTCAGCTACCATATTTGATAAAGCATTTACCGCCTTTTTAGGATCAGTAATTACCGGTGTAAGTAAATGTGGAATATCATTATAAATACTAAATTCAAGCATTTTAGGATCTATCATCATAAGTCTTAAGGTTTTTGGCGAATTTCTATAAAGCAAAGATAAAAGCATAGAATTTATACCCACACTTTTACCACTTCCTGTAGTTCCTGCTATTAAAAGATGAGGAAGCTTTTTAAGATCTGTGATGAAAGGATCGCCTACTATATCTTTACCCAAAGCTATGGTTAAAGGTGAGCTAGAATTTTTAAATACCTCACTTTCTAAAATTTCTCTTAAGTAAATCGTATCGATTTTTTCATTTGGAACTTCAATTCCCACTACATCTTTACCTGGGATTGGAGCTTGAATTCTTATAGTTTGAGCTTTTAAAGCCATAGCTAAATCATCTTGTAATGATAAAATTTTACTTACTTTAACATCTGCTGCTGGGCGAAATTCAAAAGTAGTTACAACAGGACCCGTGTAAGTTCTAACTACATCGCCACCTATTTTAAAGCGTCTTAATTTTTCCAATAAATCATAAATTTTTCTATCTATTTCTTCTTCATTTATCTCGCTTTTGCCTTCTTTTGGCATAGTTAAAAAATCTAAAGGTGGTAAAGAAAAATCTTTTGGTTTTTCAAAATTTCCAAAATCAAGATCTTTCAACAAGGCTTTGTTTTCACTCACTTCATTAGTGATAGAATGGTGTGTTTTATTTTCTATTACTTCTATTATAGGCTCTTGGGTAATCTCAAATGGAATTTTTTCTTCTTTAACTTCATTTTGTGCTTCTTCTACTACAAAAGGATTTTCATAGTTTCTTTTACTTCTTAGCTCTTCTATACTAATAGGCTTGGCAAAATCATCTTCACTAAAATCAAGTTCTTTTACTTTATTTTGTGGAATAAAATCTTCATCTTTAAATTCTTTTACCCCTAAAAAGCTAGTTTTATTTTGAATTTTTTTAAACTCAGCTTCTTTTTGTGCTTCTATAGCATTTAATTCTTCAATTTTTTTAAAATCCTCATTAAGCTCTTCTAAGATTTTTTCTTTTTGCAAGGCTTTATATTCTTCTAGCAATTTAGCTTTTTGTAGCATTTGCTCACGCTCTTTAAGCTCTTTGGCAAACAAAGAATTTTCTTCTATCACCTCTTCTTTGTTTTCGTTTAAATCCATATTGCGTCTTTTATAGCTTGGTTCATCTAAATTTTTACTTTTTAAAGTTTGAGTATAAATATCTTCACTTTTATTTTTGTATTTTAATAAATACTCTTCAGGGGTCATTTCATCTTCCTTTATATTTATTTGACTAGCTTTTTGAGCAAAACTTGCAATAGGCTCTGAAAGCTCATGAATATAACTTGAACCTAGCTTTTTATCCTCTTCACTAATCACAACCTCTTCTAATTCTTGATTTTTTAAATCTTCAAGGTTAAATTTTTTATTCTCTTGGATTTCTTTTTTTGGTAGCTCTTTTTCCTTGATAAGTTCTTCTGTTTTATCTTTAATTAAAAGCTCTTGTTTGAGCTTTTCTTGCTCTTCTTTAGTTTCATTTTCATACTTATCGCCACCAAAAAAGCCAAAAATTTTATTTTTAATTAAAGTTTCAAGTTTTAAATAAAAATCAAAATCAAGCTCTATTTTAAATACTTCTTTGATAATTTGCGGAAAAGAAATACTAAAAGCAAAAGCTAAAAGCAAAATCACCAAGATCAAACTTCCTATTTTTCCAAAAAGTCCATCTAAGATTACAAACATAGCAGAGGCTATATAGCCTTTATCTTGCAAGAACGCTGAAGCAAAAATAAGTGAAGCAAAAATACAAGCAAAAACAGCCACACTAAATCTACGCTCTATAAGTTCAAAATTATAGTTATTTTTATACAAAAGATAATTAAACCAAAAAAAGACAAAAGGGTAAAATTTAGTCAATGATCCAAATAAAAAATAACTAAGTTTTGCCAAGGAATACCCTATAATACTTACTAAAGCTTGATCGGGTATCAAAGCACTTAAGCAAAAATAAAAAATAAAAATATTAGAAATAACAAAAATAGCTTCTTTTTTTATAATATATCCTTTATAAAGAAAAAAGCTATTATATCAAAAAATTATAAGTAGTTTAATAAACTAATTTGAGAAATTTTAGAAGTAGCCGAAAGCATAGCTTGATAAGATACCATAGTTTGCATAAACTGCATATAAGTTTGCCCATAATCAGCATCAGTTACACCGCTTTTAATAGAAGCTACATTGATATTTAAAAAAGTCATTCTTTTATTTGTCTCTTCTATATTATTAGTGTAAGCTCCTATGGTTGTTTGCATTTTTCTAACATGATCTTGCAAATGATCTATTCTTTCTAAAGCCCCTTGTAAACCTGTATTTCTAGGATCACTTCCTTCTGAATCAGCTCTCATACTGCCATTTAAAACAGCATCTATCATCTCATCTAAATCTTTAATCAAATCAACATTTGGATCATCAATAGTTAAAGAATTATTTGCACTAAATACAAAACCTGATCCATTTACAGAAGTACCTGCTGGAGGAAAACCGCTATTTGAATTTGAATCCTTAATAGTAAGACCTATATTAGTGTTACTTGAAAATTTATCAGTAATACTTATACGACCTTTATAGTCCATACTAACTTCAACAAAACCTTTAGAATCAGCTATGTCTTGTTGGATAGTTTGAAAATCATTATTATTAATAGTACCATTTGCATTTGCATTTATAGTTGCTGTGGGAACATTATCACTTGCAAACATACCGATAATATCATTTAACTGGCCATAAGTAATATCTTCAGGTCTTGTTTGCATACCCACTGCATTACCTGTATTTTCATTATATTGAGAGTGAGTAATAGGAAAACTTATAGTTTGATTAGGATTGTTTGGATTAACATAACTTACAGTTGAAGTTTCCAAATTTATAGTTACATTATAAGTTTGTCCACTTTTAGAAACAATTTCCATTTGGAGTTGTTGACCTTGCATGCTTCCATTGGCATTTGCTACAACTTCACTTAACTTTGTACTATCAGTAGCATATTCACTTGTACCTTTAATCACTTGAGAAACATTGCCAAAAACAGTATTTCCATCTTTTTCGAAAGGCACATCATAACTAGCCCCATTAGTTTTATCACCATTGATGTTACTTTTAATAAAATCTGTTTTGTGCAAGTTTACAGTAAATTGCTCGCCGCCAACTTCTACTGTTACTGGATTTCTAGTGTTATTTAAATTTCCTCCGTGTGCTGCTTGCATAATACGATTGGTTACATCCTCCATGCTAATACCTTCTCTTTGAGCAGCAGCACTTAAGGCTTTGATTTGTTCTGCATCTTGAAGCTGTGGAGTTAAAGCAACAGCATGAAAATCTAAAGAACTACTTCCTTCTTTTAAACTCTTTATTTCTATCTGTCCGCTATCATTTAATGCTACTTTAACAACCTCATTTCCCTCTGTATTTCCATATAATCTTCCAATATTTTTTAATACATCTTCAATTTTTGCATCAGGATCTATATCTAAAGTAGCTTTAAAACTTGTTCCATCGGGTCTAACGCCTTGAATATACATAGCTGAATGCGGGAAAGGAAGTTTCTCATCATAGCTATCTTGAAAATTTTTATCTGGATCAAGTTCTCCATTTTGAACATAGTTTTGGCCTATTAAATGTGAAAATTTAGATTCTCCGGTTAAAAATTCTTTTTTGTCCGGATAACGAGCATCAGTAAAAGAAACATTTGTTGAAATAATTTTATTGATATTTGAATCAGGCTTAAAAAATAAATCCCATCCAGGTATATTATAAGGAATTTGGGTGCCAGCACCACTTACTACAAAAATATTATCTTTATTCCCAGTATAATTTCCATAATTATCAAAAGGTTTATTTGCACTATTTGATCCTGCAAAGAGATATTGCCCATTGATACTAGTATTAGCAATATTTACAATAGAATCTCTTACAAGTTTGAGTTCTTTTGCTATAGCCTCTCTTGATTCTTGAGAATTACCATCACTTGCAGCTTTTGTGAGTAATGTTTTAAATTTTTCTAAAAGTTCTGTGATATTTTTCAAGGCAGTATCTGTGTTTTTTGCTAGCTCCATAGCAGATTGAGTTCCTTGAACTATTTGACCTATGTTTGCCATCTCATATTCTAATCTTGAGCCATTAATATAAACATTTGCATTTTCCCAAGAATGCTGAATAAGCTGACCTGTTTGTAGCTGCAAATTATATTTATTAAGCAAAGACTGACCATCTGTGTAGTTTTGTATAGAAGTGTAGTAATTATACTGATTGCTAATTCTCATTATTTTGCTCCGCAAATAAATTTTTTAATTATTTACAAGCAAAAAAAGTTCCAAATTTTAATGATATTTAAATTTTTTATATAAAATATTTTATATTGTTTTAATTTTTTTTTAGTATAATCCCATATTCTATTTAATTATTTTAAAACTTTCAAAAAGCCCGAGTGGTGAAACTGGTAGACGCGCCAGACTCAAAATCTGGTAAGGGCAACCTTGTGTCGGTTCGAGTCCGACCTCGGGCACCATTTGTTTTTTTACTCCCAAGTGTTATTTTTCAATAAATTATCTTTAAAATACTATATTTAAGGGATTATATAAACATTCTTTTTTATTCTATTTTGTTATTTTTTGTGTTAAAATATTGCAAAAAAAGTGGGTTACTTTTAAAAAAGTGGGCTACTAAATGGGTTACTTTTTACAATAATACAAAGAATAAAAATGGCAAAAATTAATAAACTTACAGATAGTTTCTTGAAAAGCGTAAAATGCGATAATGGTAAAAAATTTATAAAATTTAGCGATCCTAGTATAAAAGGATTATATGTTTTTGTTTATCCTAGTGGTAGAAAACTATTTAAAACAAGACAAGCTAATGATACTTATATAACACTTGGGGAATATCCCTTGCTTTCCCTAGCAGAACTTAGAGAAATAGCTATAAATTCACACAAACTAAAAGCCAAGGGTCAAAACATAAGCAATGCAAAAAGATTGAAATTTGGCGTATTATATGATGAAGTATTAGAAAATGCAAGAAAGAGTAATTTAGCAGCGAAAACAATCCAAAGAGGACTAAGCTACAAAGAAGGTATTTTTAAATCTTTAGAATATAAAAATATTAATGATATAAAAAGAGTAGATATTGTTAATATTTTAAAGACCATAGAGCATAAAAGCGCTACGCTTCAAAAAGCAAAGATATGGATAAATAAAGTATTTGAATATGCTTTGCAACTTGAGATCATAGAAAACAATCCCGTAGCTTCTATCAAAAATAATATTGTATTTAAAAAACCAAATCAGGTTATACACCAACCTACCCTATTAGATGAATCTGATATTAAAGAATATATAAATACTCTAATACATTCAGATATCAAACAAAGTCATAAAAATTTAATGCTTTTTGTGCTTTTAACAGCCCAAAGACCTGGCAATGTTATAAAAGCTACTTGGGATGAGATAGACTTTAAAAATGAAATTTGGACTATATCAGCTCAAAAAATGAAAATGCGTAAAGAGCATAATATAGCATTAAGCAAACAAGCCATAAGTATATTAAAAAATCAATATGCGATTAAAGTCAATGATTATGTTTTTGCTGGTTCTTCTAAAAAAGGATGTAATAGTGAAAATATCACATGCAATACCAATAAACGCTTAGGATATAAAGGAATTCAAAGCGCGCATGGATTTCGTGCTATGTTTAGAAGCATTGCAAACGAAAAGCAATTAGAACATGGAATAAGTATGGATATAGCAGAGCAATGCTTAGCTCATGAGCAAAAAAATGCAATATTGAAAGCTTACAATAGAAGTAAAAATATAGAATTAAAAAGAAGATTAATGCAGTGGTGGGGAGATTATATAGAAAAACTTGCAGGAAAGCTTAGCTAACCTTGCAATATTTTATCCAATCATCGATTTCTTTCTTTTCATACATTAAAACTTTTCCCACTCTAACACCCTTTGGAAAGTTATAAATGGCTTGATTTTTTCTCATTCTCATTTTTCTTATCCTATCAACGCTAAAACCCAAATACTGTGCAACTTCTTTTGTACTTAATAATTTCATATCAATCCTTTTTAATGTTTGTTTCTAAATTGAGTGATTTTATAATGGCTTTTTGCTCTTCATAACTTAAAGTATGCGCTAATAATACTTTGACATTCTCAAAATCAAAACTATTATAAGAAACTCTTGTATCTATAAGCTTTATACATATTCTTTTAAGCTCTACATCAAGCCAAGCCTCTATCTTCCAATAATGTCTAATTTCTTCTTCTAAAGAGTTACATCCATTAGAAAACGAAAGATCATTTCTTATAGAAAGAAATTCTTTAAGCATTTTTGATAATTGTTGTTTTATTTCTTCTAAGTGTTTTTCTATCAAATTTCTTTGATCTAAAAAATCTTTCATCATTTGTAACATGTAATATCCTTTTGTTTATTCCTCTTTATTTTCTTGATTGAAAAGATTAGGTTCTTTCATTTGCTCAAGCTCTCTTATGGCTGTTTTTAAATCTTCTTTATATTCTTTAATGGCTGAATTTAAAACACTTCTTTCATACTCTGCGTGCTCTATAGCTTTATGTAAAGATACAATTTTCATAGATAGTTCTTTTAGATTATTTTGATTATCTATGTTTTCCATTTTTACTCCTTTTTATAATATTTTCAAGCATATCTATACCCCTTTGAAGTATTTGTTTTTCTTCTGTTGTTCTTGATTTAAGCTCATTAGTGTTTTTTGAGCAAATATCGTAAAATACAAAATCAATGCGTTTATAAAGTTTGATTTTTTTCTTGTATTCACATCTTAAGTCATTTTTAATACTTTCTTTGTTTCTTTCAAACAAATCTATAGCAAAAGGATTATCAAAATAAAAACACAGCATTCTTTCATTTGCACTATTGATAATCCTTGCTTCTTTCAAACTATATTTTAAGTCATTTTTTAAACATGCGCGAGCTATTTCATTAGCCTCAATTATATGTGTTATGATACTCATGCAACATCCTTTAATGCATATGGTTTTATATCTTTTGTCCATCTTGGATTGATTAAATATTTTGTTTGTTTAATAAGTAATAATTCTTTTGTAAAGCTATATGTTTTACCTAGTAAAGCTATAAAATCATATATAAAATCTAAAGCATCGTGAATGTGTTTATGCTGTATGTATTTTAAAAATTTATAGTTTAGTTTGAAAGTTAATTCTAATCTTTTCCAGTCTTTAAATTCTTCTTTGATTTTTTCTTTGTGATAACTAGTCTGCTTTTCATACTTATCATAAATCAAAATTCTATCAAGATCAAAAAACTTACTATGCACCCCATTTACATAAAGAGATTTTTTATAAAAAACCATTTCGCCTTTGATTTTTTTATTTAAAGACAACTCATGCAAATGTTCTTCATATTTTCTCATAGAAGCACTTTCATCACAAAAATCACAAGCTATATCAAAACTATAAGCCTTAAACCTCTTAACCATTTTACTTAACACCTTATACACATCAGCTACCACACTTTTGCTAGGCTGAAAAAGACCGTTAAACTGTACTTCTACATAAAAGTCTTTTTTCTTTTTATTTTTTCTAGCAACTTCATGGGTGTCTTTTGAATTTTCTATCACTATTATGGTATTTGATAAACTTTTATTTCTAGGTTTGATGTTTATATACTTAACCTTAAACTCATAAAACTTATCTTTTGTTTTGATATTTTTAAACTTCTCTTTTGTGTATTTTTCTATAGCTTTATTGCGGTTTGTTTTTCTAAGCTTTGTATATAAATCATGTTTTTTAAGAAATTTATAAAATGCAAATTTTGGGATTACAAATTTGATACTATCATAGCCTATGTTTTGCATTTTATTCCTTTCTTTTTTTGTTATTTTGCTACCTTATCAAAACCTTTTTTCATAACTAAAGATTTTGAATTTGCCTTTGTAAGTTTAAATCCTTTTGAGCTAAGCTCACTTATTAAACTTTCTATTTCTCTTGCTTTTTTAAATGCATCATTTTCTTTTTGTATGGGCTTAAAATTCATTACTATCCTTTCAATAATTCTTTTGCTTTTATCAAGAGTTTTTTTAAGTCATCTAAGTTAGATCTTAATTCATCCTCATCGCACTCTTCCATGTAGTCAATTAAATCTAAGCATTCTTTGTTAATTAAAGCCAAAGCTCTTGCGTGCTCTATGGCTGTATTTAGTTTTTCTTTAAAAGACATTTTCTTCCTTTTTATAGTGCATAAATGGAAGTTAAAAACCACCATAAAGGTGGTTACTCAAAATAAAGAAAGCTAATATGGCTTATAAGGGAGTTTAACTCCCATTTAAACACTACTTATGTCAAAACATAGAGCCTGCATTCAAAGTTATTTAAACTTTTGGTATTTTGACCATTTAACAAAGCTTTTTAAAAAAGCCCACTTTCCCACCCGTCGCCGTGGAGTGTGATAAATAAAGAACACGCTAGCTTGATCACCAAGCTAGCTATAAGGAAATTCACTTAAAACCTAGTTTCAAGCTTTTAAAAACCTTTTAAGCACACTTAGAAAATGTGCTTAATGAGGTTTTCAAGCTACCTCATTAATTTCTTTTAAAAGTTCAGAAATCTCCTGTATGGTTTTTGTTTTTTCTTCTACTAAAGCTGTAAATTTTTTATGCTTTAGTTTTAAATCTTTCAATCTCTTAGATAATCTCAAATCCTCATTCAAAAAACCAAGTCTTAAAAGTGCTTTTTCTACTTTAGAATTTGTTTTGCTTTTATTGCTAAGCCAAACCTTTAAAGTTTGATTTTTCAAATTGAGCTTTCTTTCCATTTCATCAAAAGTTTTTAACCCTAACTTTTCTTGAATTTTCTCTTTAATGCACATTCAATTACCCTCATAATGAACTATGATGGTTTCAAATAAACCATCACTAATAGCTTCTAGTTTTACAAAATTATGATCAAGTAAAAAATTCAAAGCTTCATTAAATTCGCTTTCTTTTATGTTCATTCTTTTAAAAAGTGTATCTTTTTTTATAGATTTTTCATTGCTGAGTATATTTGATATGGTGTTTGCATATGCTCTTATCATTTTGTTTCCTTTATCTTTATGATTACAAACATAACCGATAAGATAGCTATAATCACACCAGCTATAATCCAATCTTGCATTATGTATCCTTTTTTATACTTAAGCAAAAAGTTGGTATTCTTTTTGCTAAAAAATAATTATTTTTATGTTTTAAAATTAATTATTTTGTGAAATTATATATTAATTTTTAATATATGTCAATATATATTTTTAATTTTTATATTAATTATAAATACGTTAAAATTTTTACCATAATTATAAAAAATACTATACAAGGATTGAAAATGTCAGAAAAAGAAAATATTTCATATGAAAATTATGAAAAGAATTTAAAGCTACAGCTTGAAAGCAAAAGAAAGGATTTAGATATTCAATTAACAAGTATAATTCCTGGGCAATTTCAAACTATAAAATTATACATGTGGCTTTGCACTTTTATAATAGTTAGCGACTTCACTATACTTAATAGCTATATAAAAACAACCCATATAGATTCATTTGCTATTATTCTCTTTTGTATTTCAATTATGCTTTTAGGATATTGTGCCTTTTTTTCCCTACTTACATTAAAAGCAAATAATACATTGGCTTTCCCACAAGATCAATATAAAAACATGTCTCAATTTAATTCAGATAATTTAGAACATACAAATGGAATTAATGCTATGATATCTTCTATACTAGATGCCTTCGATGAAAATAACAAAATTATTAATAATATGAGTAAAGATATTAAGCTAATTTATCTTGTTCTTCTTGCGGGAGCTTCTATATCTTTTTTTGCTATAATAGTAAGTGGTTTACAAATTATAAAAGGAGAGATAAACATGTCAGAAAATCAAGAAAAAATAACAAAACCGCAACCACAACCTGGAACTACTACACCTATCACTCCAAAAACTAGAGGGGATAAGCCTCAACAAGAAAAAAAATAATTTTTAAGGCGTAATTACGCCTTATTTAAAATAAAATATAATATCCAAAAAAGAAAAACACAAATATAAACCAATACTCCATTTTTAAGCCATTACAATGTCATAATATAAATTTAATCTAAAACTTGGCATACTTTATGCTTTCTTAAATTAATAATTTACTTTTTAAGTTGTTAAGAAAATTATATATTAATTTTTAATATATGTCAATATATTTTTTAAGGTTTATATCCATGAAAGATTATTATGAATTAGTAGAAGAGTTAAAAACTTTTTTCAATGTAAAAAGTTTAGAAGAAGTAGCTGAAAAATTAGGATATAAAAAAAATAACGCAAACAATTGGCGTAACAATAAACAACTTTCTGCTCAAGCGCTTAAGAAATATTACGATTTAAAAAACAACAAAAAACATATAATTAAAACAAGCAATATAGAAAATATAATTAAAATCAGATATTTTTCTAATGTTTACGCTAGTGCAGGTTTTGGAAACAATAACAGCGATGAAAACTTTCAAACTATATATCTTGATAAAAATTTTTTAGTAGAAATATTAGGTATTCCTTACAAAACACAATATGATATGATAAAAATATTTGGCGATAGCATGGAACCTTTTATACAAAATGGAAGTTTTGTTATAGTTGATACTAGTAAAAATTCTCTCGATAAGATCAAAAATGCTGATGTAGCTATTTTTAGATACGATGGTGAATTATTTTGCAAACGCATAAGAAAAAATGTCCTTGATGATGAAATTATCATAAGTAGTGATAATATAGGTTTTGAAGACAAAAAAATTAAAAAATCTGCATTAAAAGACTATGTATTTTTAGGTGTTGTAATTTGCTCGTGTAACACTAAAATATTCTTAAATCAAATAGAAAGGGTTTAAAATAAAATATTATATTCCTTCTAAACTATCAAAATTTATAGATGACAATCTAGGTTATCATGTTCTTTATTTGATAGGAATTGTTTTTATTTTGTGTTTTAAACTACATTCTTTCTTGCTTATTTTGGGTTTTATATTAATTACTATTGTAACAATTATAGATTTATATCATATTATTAAAAAAATTAATCTTACCAAACTATATAATATCTTGGTATTTTTTGGGTTGTATTATATAGCTGAATTTTTTTCAAGAAATGTAGTTTATATAGTTGTAGATAATGTACCAGATAGCTATAGCTATGCTATTAATATTTTAAATATTATACATATTATTTCAATATTGATTTTTTTTATATCACTCCCTTTGATAGTTATTTTATTAATATCTACACTAATATATATTGCAAACTATACTTAGCACTATAGGTATAAAATTTAATTTTATAAATCAAATAATTTTTAGTTTTATACTTAAGCGAACTCATTTTAAAAACGAACTCCATGTTATTTATTTTGCATTTTTTGGCACTTTATCCATGCTGTATTTTTTAATTTTTTTAACGAATGTGTATTTTAATGCACTTAGTTTTACTCCTAATATTATTCATATAAGTTCATATTATCAAAATAATAAAATATGCTCAAAAATATCACCTGATTCATATATACATATACTAGGAGATAATAAAGTATCTATATCCCCTTTTAACACTAAATTTGCATTTAACTTAATTACAAACAAGCCTAATTTCACAACCCAAGAATGCAATTAAAAAAATAATGATTTTAAAATATATAAATAATATCTTTTTAAATATAGCTATAATATAATTACCAAAATTTTATTTGGTAATTATATTAAGGGGTAAAATATGGATTTTGAAAATTCTATAAATTCTATAGCGGAAACAATAGCAGAAAGAAAAAATTTAGTAAATACTGAAGAATCAACCAAAATGACTTTCATCATGCCGTTTTTAAAAGCATTGGGGTATGATGTGTTTGATCCAAGCGTAGTAGTCCCTGAATACATAGCCGATATTGGAACAAAAAAAGGTGAAAAAGTAGATTATGCTATTTTCAAAGATGGAAAACCTTTTATATACATAGAAGCTAAAAATCACACTGAAAATTTAAGCAATCACAATAACCAACTAACTAGATATTTTAACACATCACCTAGTGTTAAATTTGCTATTTTAACAAATGGAATAGAATATAGATTTTTTACAGATCTTGATCAAATAAATATAATAGATCAAATTCCTTTTTTAACAATTAATCTTGAAAAATTAAAAGCTAGAGATATTAAAGATTTAAAAAAATTTATATGTTCAGATTTAAATCTAGATGAGATACTAAACACAGCAAAAGAAAAAAAATATTATCAAAGTATACAAGATATCTTCAAAAGAGAGATAGAAAACCCAAGTGATGATTTTGTTGTTCTTTTTGCAAAACAACTCACAGACAAAAGAATGACCGCCTCAACTATTGAGGAATTTAGAACTTATATAAAAAAATCTTTTAAAGAACTTATAAATGATATAGCATATGATAAAATCACTAGTATAAAAAACAATCTTCAAGAAATTAACAACGATGAAGATGAAGAAAGCAGCGATGATGAAAAAGAAATTATAACAACAGAAGAAGAACTTCAAGGCTTTTACATAGTAAAATCTATTCTTGCTAGCGCGGGTGCTAACTTGCAAGATATATCCTACAAAGATACTTTAAGCTACTTTGCAATCTTGTATCAAAATAGAGTAACAAAATGGATATGTAGGTTAAATTTTACAAAAACAAAAAAATGGGTAAGTTTCCCAGATGACACATACGAACAAATAGAAAAACTAGAAGATTTGTATAAATTGCAAGATAAGATCATCAAGTCATATAATGATAGAAAGTAATTTCTATCATTAAGATAAAATACAATGTATATCATAGGTGCTGTTTTATATTGGATATTTATTATATGCTTAATAATATACATGATTCAAAGTGTATATAAAAAAGAACTGCATTTTTACTAACAATAAAATTATCAATTATTTAATATCAAAAGAAAAACAATGTTTGGTTATTTTGGGGTCTTGGGGCTGTGGAAAAACATATTTTTGGAAACAAATAGAAAAAGAAATTACTTTAAATTTTAATAATAAAAAAGTTATCTATATAGATCTTTTTGGCAAAGAAAGCTATAAGCAAGTAATAGAAGAAATAGTAGTAAGTTTACATGGAAATTATAATAATATTACAAAAAAAACTTTTAAAGGATTAGAAGGTTTAATTAAAGGTGCAAGTGGTGGTTTAATAAATATAGATAGTGATGTTATTTTTTCCTTTTTAAAAAAAGAAGATTTTAAAAAAATCATTGTATGTCTTGATAACATAGAAAGAAAATCTGACAATCTTCCTTTGAAAGAAATTTTAGGACTTGTAAATTTACTTAAAGAAGAAAAAGAATGTAATGTTGTTATGATTCTCAATAAAGATGGGTTAAAGAAACAAGATGACAATTCAGATAATAATAAAGAGGATAAACAAGATACTAAAGACTGGTATCAAGAATACAAAGAAAAAGTTATTGATTGTGAATATACTATAAAAGACAATAACGAAATTGCCAAAGATATTATTATAGAAAAATTAAAAGTACAAGATAAAGCCTTAAAAGATGATTTAAAAAATATTATTTTTACATATTATAAAGAGCATTTAAATAACAACTTAAGGCTTTTACTAAAATCATTAGAACATATAAACCATTTCAACGATATATGTTTCATGAAATTTTACAATAAAGAAAATCATGATAATTTTATACATATTTTAAAAAATCACTACTATTCAAATATACTACAAGCTATATCAGATTATTATATACCAACAGAAAACATATTTGAAAATACTGACGATATGTATATCATAACATCAGATTATATGAAAAACTTTTTTACTATAGATAAAGCAGATATAGAAAAAATAAATTATGATTTCACTAATCGTCTTCAAAACCTAATAGATAAGCATTTTCATACTGTTTATAATATGCTTTATACGTACAATAGCAATGACATAGAGTGTGGTAAAGCAATAGAAGATCTTGTGAAAATGTTTTTACCTATTAAAGATAAATATTCTTGGGATAATTTTAAAGGAGAATTTTATTGTGAAAGATTTTTACAAATTGCTTATTCATATAAGAGGATAACTAATAAAAAACTAGATATTACAGATGAAATCATAAAATTTTTTATTAAAAGCAATGGTAATTCAATTCCTTTCAAAAGTAATAGTAATTTAACTTCTTTTAAAAGATTACGAACACTGATTGCTATTCAGCCTAAATATGCAGAATTTTACGAAAATACTAGAAAATTTCACAAAATAGATCATAGAATAGAAATAATATTTGAATATTATAAAGAACCTAGCCTTAAAATCTTTCATAATTCCCAAATAGATAATTTTAATAAATATAAACTTGAATCTATCATTGATTGTTTTAAAAATAACAATCAATTTTACATGGATTTTATTTATTTTTTTAGCATACCGCCTAGTAATTCCAAGGCAAATATAGAATATTTTCAAGATCGCTACGACATATTTGATTATGAAGAATACTTAAAAAAAATCAAATCAAATAATCTATTTCGAGCATTTAATGATTTTATTAATCAAAATGAATATAAATTTAAAAAGAAACAATTAATAAAAACTACTACCAGATATGATAAAAATATCTTATCAGAACTATTACTCACTCATTCAACTCCTTAATTTTATCTATATTGATCTCACATTGCTTATAGTGGTAAAAAAGCTCGCTATAAGCTTTTAATATATCTTTTTCATCTTGCACTATAGGTTTATGCGCTCTATCAAATTCTAAAAGCTCATTTGGTATTTGCACTTTTTGAATTTGTATTTTGGTTAGTACTTGTGTTTTGCTCCCACAGCCTATCAAGCATAGCATTAAAAAGCTTAGTGGTATTAGTTTCATTGCTTTTGGATATATAGTTTTTAACATCATCAACCCTTGTTTTGATTTGATTTTTTTGAGTATTTGCATAAAAGAGTGCTTTTAGCTCTTGTTCGTGTCTTGTTTTCAACTCCTGAGCAATCCTCGTGAGTTCATTATTTACACTCAAAGCCAAATTTAAATCACTTTGACTTTTTTTTAATTTTGCTTGAGTACTATCAAGTCTTAGATAAAAATATCCTGCTAAAATTGCCATTAGAGCTAAAGCG
>NZ_JAKMSF010000049.1:0-946 GCF_025772505.1 Campylobacter sp. CNRCH_2016_3089 | reverse complement strand
ATGATAACAAACAATCACCAATTCAAACCCATCATATTGCTACTGATAAGAATAAAAAATATACTCCAAAATTTCAAGAGATACTTAATTTATATGATTTAAAACTAAATGGAGATTGGAACAAAGTTAAAATGCCACATCGCGGAAGACATCCTAATGAATACCATGAATATATTCTTGAAAAAATGAGTAAAATTGATAAAATAGCAAGAGGAGATAAGAATAAATTTTTAAAAGAATTTGAAAAACTAAAAGAAGAAATAAAAAATAATCCTGCTTTACTTAATAAAGAATACTATAAGGAGAGAAAATAATGAGATATTATAAAATGATGTATAATGGACAACATAATGATGTAGATAATTGGATAAATTGTATCAAACCAGATATAAAAAATAATGATAAATATACACTTTTAGAATCCAAGCCTATTATAAATTGGCAAACACCTAGTTTTGAAATAGACAAAGATGATGGTAAAATACTGACTGATTTAATATCTAATGTATATAATTGGCGTATAGTCTCTCCTAAATTTATAAATTTAATGCAAGATTTAATCAAAGATTGTGTGCAATATTTAGATGTAGAAATTAAAAGTCAGGAAATAAATTATTATGATTGTAAAATTATGCATGTAACAAAATCACTTGAGGCTTTAGATTATGAACATTCTGTATATACTTATATGGGTGATAATAATGAATATCTAAGTATTACTAAGGCTGTTTTAAAAAAATCAAAACTTGATGGAAGTCATATATTTAGAATTAAAGATGATGAAATACCTGTTTTTGTATCAAGTGAATTTAGAAAAATAGTGAGAGAAAACAATTTATTAGGTTTTAGTTTTAGTGAAGTTATGGTATATGAAAATTAATCATATGAAAATATTGCAATTATAAACTATATAATTTATTAGGTTTTATCAAACAAATACCATAAT
>NZ_JAKMSF010000048.1:0-981 GCF_025772505.1 Campylobacter sp. CNRCH_2016_3089 | reverse complement strand
TTAAAACACTCTTTAAAACACTCTTTAAAACACTCTTTAAAACACTCTTTAAAATTTGGAACATTTATTGCTTTAAAAGTTCTAAGCAATATTTTGAAAGGATTTAAAATGGGTTTTAGAATAAATACCAACATAGGTGCAATGAATGCACATGCAAATTCAACTATTACAGCAAGAGAGCTTGATAAGTCTTTATCAAGACTTAGTTCAGGTCTTAGAATTAACTCTGCAGCAGATGATGCTTCAGGTATGGCTATAGCAGATAGTTTAAGATCACAAGCTGCAACTTTAGGTCAAGCAATAAATAATGGTAATGATGCTATAGGTATTTTACAAACAGCTGATAAGGCTATGGATGAGCAGCTTAAAATCTTAGATACTATCAAAGTAAAAGCTACTCAAGCAGCACAAGATGGACAAAGCACCAAAACAAGAAATATGCTTCAAGCTGATATTAATCGTTTGATGGAAGAGCTTGACAATATAGCTAACACTACAGCGTTTAATGGTAAACAACTTTTAAGCGGAAACTTTATAAATCAAGAATTCCAACTAGGTGCACAGTCAAATCAAACCGTAAAAGCTAGCATAGGGCCAACTCAAAGCTCTAAAATAGGTGTAACTAGATTTGAAACAGGTTCTCAAGCTAAAAGTAGCGGTGTAGCTCAGCTTACTATTAAAAATTATAACGGCGTAGATGATTTTAAATTCCAACCTGTAGTGATTTCTACTTCAGTAGGAACAGGACTTGGTGCTTTAGCTGAAGAGATTAATAGAGTTTCTGATATTACAGGTGTTAGAGCAAATTTCTTAGTTGAAACTACGGGTGTTGGTCCTATAAAAGCTGGTGTTACAAGTGATGATTTTAAGATTAATGGTGTAACTATAGGTAGAATAGAATATCAAGATAGTGATCAAAATGGCTCTTTAGTAGCTGCTATTAATTCAGTTAAAGATAGCACAGGGGTAGAAGCTTCAAGA
>NZ_JAKMSF010000047.1:0-986 GCF_025772505.1 Campylobacter sp. CNRCH_2016_3089 | reverse complement strand
ACTATGCCACAATATAACTACCCAAGATACAAAAGAGAAATCGCTGAACAAACACTAAATTATCTAAGTGCTATACCTATGTATAATAAAGGCTTAGATGAACTTAAACTACAAGAAAATACAGAATATAATCTAAATTATAAAAACGAACATTATTTAACTATCTCTAATTCTACTATAGGAAAAGATAATACCGATGCAAAAGCAAGAAATGAAATCACTTTAAAAAATGATATAGACAAGGAAGAATTTTACATTCTAGCACAAAAAGATTATAAAGAAGAAATAGGCAACAACTATGAGCAAACCATAAAAAATAACAAAACCTCAGAAGTGGGAGCTTTATATACTGAATTTATTACCTTAGGGCATATGCAAAATATCATAGGTTTTAAAAATGTCAATGTAGGTGCGCAGTATCTAGAAAACACCTTGCTTTCTAAAGACACCAATGTGGGTTTAAGTAATACTTTGAATGTAGGAATTAGTAATGAAGTCAATATAGGACAAAATCATGAAGAAAAAATAGGAAATGATAAAAGAGTAATCATCAACAATAATCTAGAGCAAGATATCAAAAATGATTTTATCCAAAGAATAGGACATAATAAAAATGAAACCATAAAAGGTTCTTATGTGCTTCAAACCAATCAAAGTATAAAATTTCACTCCAAAAAAGATCTAAGCATAGAAACAAATGAGTATTTCAAAGCTGAAGCTGATGATTCTATTAGTTTTAAAGCTAAAAATAATTGTTCCTTTACGGCTGATGAAATAAATACTTTAGCTAATAAAGAAAGCACTTTAATAGCACAAAAGCGAATCATCTCTCAAGTAGGTGAAAATACCACCATCACACAAACAAAAGATAAGATTATACTTCAAGTAGGAAAAATGCAAGTAATTATAGATGATAAAGGTTTAAGGGTAAAAGGAGGTGATTTGAGAGCAGATTAAAAGCAATTTTCTTGAATTAAAACTAAAAT
>NZ_JAKMSF010000046.1:0-1026 GCF_025772505.1 Campylobacter sp. CNRCH_2016_3089 | reverse complement strand
AAATTTTTAGTTATAATGCTATTTTAACACAAGGATATTTTATGGAAGATTTAAACTTTTTACAAAAACGTTGGGAAGAAGCTTATGAAGCTATGCCTAAACTTTATGAAATACCAAATGGAACAATAGTAAATTTTACCCTTAGTGAAGATACAGATACTATTTTATTTAAAGAACCTTGGGAAAATTTCAAACTAGATAATGAAGATGAAGAAGTAGAATGGAGGCTAAGTTTTTTCAGCATTAGCGAAGATAAGCCTTTAGGATATTTAGAGTATAAAGAAGCTTTAGAAAAATTACAAGAATTTTCTTTAATACAATCAGAAGAAAGGGTTTTGATTAGAGCCATGAGTTTGGAAGAGCTTAAAAAATTAGGATTACACGAGCTATGATACTTCCTCAACCTATATTTTTAAACAAACTTATACAATTTTTATCTAGTGAAAATTTAAATCTAAATAATTTTAAAAAAGATATAGAAAACATAATCTCTAAAAAAGACTTACAATTTTTACTAGATTTAAATACAAAAATTATGGGTATTGCTAAAATAATTATTCAAGATAAAAAAGAAGTTAATATACTACTACCACAATCTAATAAAGAGCATAAATTACAATATACACCTACAAAATTAGAAATTAAAAAAGATTTTGAAATTAAACTTGATAGCTTGGAAAATTGTAGCAACAAACAATTATTAGATATCATTAAACAAGAATATCCAAATAATATAGTAAAAGAACTAACTATTAATCTATCAAAAGAAAAAATAAAAATACTTTTCATTGTCAATGAAATACCAAAATTTTTAAAATCTATATACAAAGAATGTGATTTTAAAGATTACGGCTTAATGAACTATATCGAATTTGATAAAATTTTTAATCTTAAAATAGAAGATTTTAGATATTTTACACTTATTACACCCTTTGGGGCAAAAAAAATACAATTGTATTGGATAAATGAATATGAAAATCTTCAAGAAACACTCAATTGTATTTCAATCCCAATACCCCACCAATA
>NZ_JAKMSF010000045.1:0-1053 GCF_025772505.1 Campylobacter sp. CNRCH_2016_3089 | reverse complement strand
AAATGAAAAATTTATAAAAAGCGTAAAAGATGGATATGAATACATAAAAAAAAGAGAGAAATTTTATACAACTGCCTCAGAAGTTTATAATCAAAATCCCATTTATAGACTTACCTTTGAAAAAAAAATTCAAAACGAAAATATTCATATAGAAATTATAGAAGATTTTTTAAAAAACTTTGCCAAAAGATTAAATATAAATGAAAAAGATTTACCTATAATTACAAATAATCCTAATAACGGGGATTCTGGGACTTATGATTTTACAAATAATATTTTAAGTTTAAACCCAAAAACGTATTTTATTGATTTCATCGATACTATTATACATGAATTTAGACATTTTTATGTTAGTCATATAAATATCAACTCCAACAATAGCTTAGAAAGGTTACTTTTTTTAAACACAGTAAATTTGTATATACAATGGAATTATCATGATATTTTTAATGCTTACAATAAAAAATGTTTGCTTTTTGATAGTGTAGAATATGGAACACAAAAATGTTTTATAGATAAAACCTACTATGAAAGTAGAAAAAAGATTGTAGTTACAAAAGATAAAAAAAAGAATTTAACAGATTCTCCTTTATATTTTATACAACCAAGCGAAAGAGATGCTAGGATTACTGCTGGTAAATTTAGAGAAAAAATAGGAATAATATAATGAATAATAACATAGGGCCTTTACCAAATACAAAAAAATATGAACAATTTTTGCAAACTAGAAAAGAATCAAATGCACTTTATTTAGGTGTAAATACTAATATAAAATGTTTTAACAATATATGTCCTAGTGAAAAACAAGGTTGGTTAATTGGATACTTGATAGATGGTGAACTTGATAAATTTTACAATCCCAAATTTGGTATTTATTTAGGTAAAATCATATTTAATAAAAAAGGCAACAAACTCCTACCAAAATACATACCTACAAGTATTGAAAATTTAGAAGAAGAGGTTAAGAAAATCAAAAATCTTCTATGGATAGCTGAAAAAAATGATAATTATGTTAAACCTAAAATTACACCTACAACAGAAGGACAAAGCTAC
>NZ_JAKMSF010000044.1:0-1098 GCF_025772505.1 Campylobacter sp. CNRCH_2016_3089 | reverse complement strand
GTTTTTTTATATTGTGTTTTAATAAAATTTATATTTATCCAATATTATTTATATAGATAATTTTTTATTAATATATCGTTTTTTTAAATTTATACTCCTATGAGATAATTTTTTCACTTTCAAAAAAATAACTACAAATTTACATAAAAAGGAAAACCAATGAAAAGTGCGAAAATAAAAATCTCACTCATAGCAAATTTTATTGCTATATTTTGTCTACTTATTTTAGGCATTATAACTTTTGTTTTTGTAAAAGACTCTCTATTTAAAGAAGTTATAAAAGCAGAACAAGATAAACTTATTTCTGCAAAAAATTTAACACAAAATTTTTACAACAACTCTTCAAGCGCATTAGAAAGATTTGCCCAAAGTATTTTACATCATCCATATGAAATTTTAGCCAACGAAGAAACATTAATAGAAGATGTTGGAATTCAGTTAAAAGCTGCAAAAGATATAGGCGATTATCAAGCTATTTATTTGGCAAAACCTGACGGGGAATTAGTTTTAAGTAACAAAGACAGCGATGCCAAAGGAGTAAATTATTTAATTTATGGAAAAGAGCAAAATTATGATGCAACTACAAGAGAATTTTATATAGCAGCTAGAAAGAAAACTGGTTGGAATGTAACTGATATTTATACAGATATAGCAACGGGGCTTCCTACTTTTACCTATTCTATATCTTTAACTAAAAATGGTAAGTTTATAGGGGTTTTAGCTATCGATGTTTCTGTGAAGAAATTAGAAGATAGATTAAAACATTTACCAGGCTCATCTTTTGTTTTTGATAAAGCATTGTTTGCATTTGCTTCAACCGATGAAAACTATTTTGGCAAAGATAATAAAAATGTTGCTATTGTTGCTAAAGCTTTTAGTAAAGCAAAACCAGGCGAGGCATTTTTTTATACTAATGAAATGGGTAAAGAAAAATTATCTATTTGCGATAAAATAGATTCAGATACTATCTGCAGTGTAACAGATATAGACAGCATAGAAGAATCTAGCAAGAAAATGGCCTATATTCAAATTACTGCAGTTATTGCAGCTAGTTTCATAAGTATCATTTTACTCTACTTCATCATCTCTTATTATCTG
>NZ_JAKMSF010000043.1:0-1136 GCF_025772505.1 Campylobacter sp. CNRCH_2016_3089 | reverse complement strand
AAGTCAAAGAAAGAGTTAAGGCCGGTTTGGATTTTTTGAAGTGGAGAAAGATTATAATTAATCATAAATCTTATAATTACAAGAGCAATTACCAAGCTTATAACACCAATAATGATTTGTTGTATTAAAGCTTTATTTACCGGGTCTTTATAGATTTTTTCATCTGCAATCACACAAACATTATATCCTGTTGAAGATTTCTGACAAATCACAGCCTTGCGAGGAGCATTTCCATCTTCAATTAACATTGGTGAGCTTGAAAGAAGTCCTGATTTTCCTTCAGGTGTTGAAAGATATGATTTTACTATATTTTGACTTAATTCATTTTTTGTTAATAATGCCTCAGAAGATTCATGAAAAAGTATAGTTCCATCATTATCTAAAACCACAGTATATCCGCTTTGTGACCTTCCCATTGATAATACATTATCTGAAAAAGTATTTAAATCATAATTTCCACCTACTGCACCTATAAATTTACCATTAACAACTATAGGATATGAAAAAGATAAAGAAGGAGCTTTTAAGCTAGGGGCAATATAAGGCTTTGATATTACAACTTTGTTTTCTCCAGAAGCAACACTTGTGTACCAACTTCTTGTTCTAGGATCATAGCCATCAGATGGCATTTGATGGTTTCCATTTGATCTAATCATTGCACCATTGTGTGCAAGTCCTACATATAGCACATCAAAACGACTAGCTTCTTTTGCAACTTTAACCATAGTGTAAATTTCTTCTAAACTCGCATTAGGATTTTTTTGCAATTCAGAGGCGACAGATCTAATAGCATCGCTTCTTGAAGCAGTGTAGTCATCAAAATTCTTTAAAACATCTTGCATTGTTTTAACTTGTATATCATTGATGAGTTTTTGAACATCATGCTTTACTTCGGCATAATTAAATGCATTTGCTATAAATAAAATAGCTATAATTGCTAAAAAAACAAAAAAAGTTAATTTTCCCGTTAAACTTCTTGTAATGTTTTTCATAATGAATTATCCTTGTTTAAAAATTGTAAATTTTAAGGGAAAAATTATCTTGTATTATTTTTAATAAAAAAATGCATTATTTAAATATAAAAAAACTATTTTTTAATAAAAAAATTATAAAAAATAACAATCACATCCAATCAA
>NZ_JAKMSF010000042.1:0-1211 GCF_025772505.1 Campylobacter sp. CNRCH_2016_3089 | reverse complement strand
AAAAATAAAAAGCTTATATTTTTTGACAATGCTTCATCTATGTCAAATCTTTTACATCTTTATGAGAACAATTGTGATATATTTGTTAAAGATGAGTCATTAATCGATATAGCTTTATTAGAACAAAACTATAATCTAGATTTTAATAAACTAAAAACAAGAGTATTTTTTTATGAAAAACTTCTTTTAGGCGCAAAGGAAGATGAAATTTTTTCTTTCAATGATGAAAAAATAAATTATTATCTTAAATATGATGAGAATAATTTATATGCTTTAAAAGATTTAAACATTACTTATGATTATTATCATTGTAAGATTAAAAACTATGTTTTAGCTAAAAATAGTTTAAATATAAAATTAGAACCTAAAAAGATAAGCAAGCACTATGCTTATGATGATTTAAACCATCAAGATCTAAATTTAACCCACAATAACACTAGCATTATAAACAACACTGCTACTTCAAATTACATCAGCCTTATCATACAAGATGAACATGGCAAGGCTATTGATAATGCTAGCATTAGTATAAAAGGGTATGATCATGAAAAACTAATCAAGCAAAGCGTATTAAAATTAAAAACTAATAAAGAAGGTAAAATAAGATTTGATAGAGAAAAAGACTTTAGTAATTGTCATAGTTTTAAAGTTAGATTAGAAGATAATAAAGCTTATTTAGCCAAACCCTTACAAGATAGCAAAAGAATATTTAATAATTATATCAATCATAAAATAGGACTTATACTTAGGTTTAAAAATAAAGATTATTTTAAATATGATGGTTTTTATTTATATCATTTTAAAGGAAAAGATTTAATAGCTTCTTATATGGCAAGAAGTGGAGTAGCTAAAGCTGATAATTTAAAACCATCAAATAAACAAATTGCTTTTAGTTTTTATCAAGATATAAAAGATAAAACTACCAAGAAAAAAGCATATTTTTACTATGATGATGAAAGTATTAAAGATAAATTTGGAAGCTTACCTGAAGGAAAGTATTATTTTAAAATCAATGAGATTAATTACAACAAACAACCTGATTTTTTAAAAAATTATCCTTTTAGCATAGGTAAGACTTGGGGAAAGTATTGTGTTAGATTATACACAGATAAAGAATGCTCTAAAAGTTTTAAAGAAATAGAAATTTCAAATCCAAATAATGAAAAAGAAAAAAGCAAGAATAAAGAAAGTATGAGTAAGGGGGATTTGTA
>NZ_JAKMSF010000041.1:0-1246 GCF_025772505.1 Campylobacter sp. CNRCH_2016_3089 | reverse complement strand
GTTAAACCCTTAATGGGTTTAACTTTGATACTCTATTAAATCTACATTTTACATTCAAACCCACTATTAGAAATACCAAACAAATATTAATTAATTAAAAATAAAAAAATTATTTTTTTAGGATAAAATACATCCTTTTTAAAAACACATAAAAGGAGATACATTGTTTTCAAATTTAAAAATAGGGACCAAAATAGTTGGAGTTGTAATTTCCATAGTAATGCTAGGCATTATAATCTTAGCAAGTATTTTTTCCATACAAGCTTCAAATATCTTACACACTGAAGCAGATAAACTACTTCAAATTAATGCTTTTAGATATGCAAATATCGTCCGTGGAGCAACAGAAAGTGTTTATTCAACTTTACTAGGAGTAGAAGATACTATAAAAAATACTATTTCAAATGAAAATAGTATTGATGATACAGAAGTGCAAAATATTTTAGAAGGTGTGCTTGATTCAAATGAAAAAATTGCATATATGTATGTTCATTTTTTTAATACCCCAATCAATCAAAATACCAACCCAAAACTACTTACAAATCAGCATAAATTTTTAATGTTACTTCATGATACTTCTTTAAAAACAGAAGGCGGCGTGCAATTAGTTCAAGCATATGATGCATTTTTACAACAACAAAGTATTAATAATGCTATATCAACACAAAAAGAATCAATAGGAAAACCTCAAATTTTCAACATCAATGGTGAAGAAATTTTTGCATACAATATTGTAATTCCAATCTTTAAAAATGGAAATATTATAGGTGTAGTTGGAGCTTTAGGAAGTTTAACACATTTTAGAGGAGAGCTAACAGATCCAAAAAGAAGTATTTTCAAAGATGATCAAAGATTATTACTTGGTGCTGAGGGTCTAATAGCAGTTAGTCCTGTTTCTAAATTTACAGGAAAAAGTATTTCAGAAGCAAATCCTCATCCTAGTGCAAAAACATTAATACAATTACAAAAAGATAAAATAAATACTGTTTTTGACTTTACTCGCGCAAGCGATGGAAAGAAAAATAGAGCAGCAATAGCTACTTTTGATCTTTGGGATAACTCACAAGATGCTTGGTCTATTGTGACTATGGCTCCAGTTGATTCTATACAAATGCCTATTACAAAACTTATAACAACCATAGCATTTATATCTCTTTTTGTTATTTTAGTAATTGTGATAATAGTATTTATATACATAAACAAAGCAGTAAGCTCAAGAATTGTTAATTTACAAAACAACCTACTA
>NZ_JAKMSF010000040.1:0-1261 GCF_025772505.1 Campylobacter sp. CNRCH_2016_3089 | reverse complement strand
ATTCTAAATAAGTTAAACCCTTAATGGGTTTAACTTTGATACTCTATTAAATCTACATTTTACATTCAAGTCCACTATTAGAAATACTAAACAAATATTAATTAATTAATTGAAAAATAATTATACTTAAGATAAAATATATCTTAATAATTTAAACATATAAATTAAAGGAGATATATTGTTTTCAAATTTAAAAATAGGGACCAAAATAGTTGCTGTTGTAATTGCAATTATAGTCTTAGGTATTGGAATTTTAGCAAGTGTAATTGCTATGCAATCTTCAAATATCTTACACACTGAAGCAGATAAATTACTTCAAACAAGTGCTTTTAGATATGCAAATATCGTCCGTGGAGCAACAGAAAGTGTACATTCAACACTAATGGGTGCAGAAAACACCATTGATAGCATCATCGCAGAACAAGACACAATAGAAGAACGCAGAATTAAAAATATTTTAGAAGGAGCTTTAGATTCTAATGGCTGGATAGCATATATTTATGTGCATATTCTTGATACTTCCAAATATAATGACATTAACCCTAAACTTTTAACACAATCAAATAAATTTTTAATGCTACTGCACGACACTTCTTTAAGAGAAAAAGGTGGTGTACAATTAGTCCAAGCAGAAGATGTTATTTTAAATCAGCAAAGCGTTGAAAATGCAATAAAAAATAGAAAAGAATCAATAGGCCGACCTCAAAATTTTACCATCAACAATGAAGAAATTCTAGCTTATAATATTGCTGTGCCTATAGTAAGAAAAGGAGAAATCATAGGGGTTATAGGGGCTTTAGGAAGTTTAACACAACTTCAACATGAGCTTACAAATCCTGAAAGAAGTGTTTTTAAAGACGATCAAAGATTATTATTAGGCAAAAATGGTCTAATAGCAGTTAGCCCTGCAACCGAATTTATAGGCAAAAATATTACTCAAATCAACCCGCATCCTAGTGCGAATTTATTAATTGATTTACAAAAAAATCAAACTAATACTCTATTTGACTTCACACCAGCTTCTACAGGAAATGCAAATAGAGCAGCGATAGCAAACTTTGATGTATGGGATGGTGCTGATGATTATTGGTCTATTGTGACTATGGCTCCAGTTGGCTCGATACAAATGCCTATAGAAAAATTAATAGCAACTATAATTATAGTATCTCTTTTCGTAGTTTTAGCTATTGCTTTAATAGTATTTATATACATAAACAAAGCAGTAAGCTCAAGAATTGTTAATTTACAAAACAACCTACTG